>JBNKNM010000084.1:0-21470 GCA_050293845.1 Pseudobacteriovorax sp.
TGACCTTGATAATACCCTTATCAATAATCACAAAAACTTCTTGTTCAACAGGAGAAACGCCATCAAAGAGCAACCCCCTAAATCTATCCATGAATTCTAAATTCCCATATCGACATCAAAAACATCCCCCCCTGTCTCCCCTAAAGCTGAACTTGCATCCGATTTAGCAGCCTTGATGGCAGCAAGGTCGATATTACCGTCAAGTACTAGATTAGAAAGCAAAGCTTTTAGGGAATAAACCTGTACAAAAGGATAAGCTAAACCCAAGGTCAGTGGCACCAACAGCACATTTAATATGCCTATAAATCCAATTTGCATACCGGTGACCTTTAAATGAAGCTTAGCGCTATCAATGGTAGTATGCAGTAGTAAGTAGCGGTATTTTCGGAGGATAGCCCAAGGCATAAATAACCCTAAGGTCAAGATGATCCCTATGAAATTAGTAAATTGTAGCCAAAAAAATTCTCCACCCCGCCCTTTATAATCAAACTTTAAATCACCGTATGAGCTAGCCTTTATCAGAGATTCCCAAATATAATTGGTGAGAAAAGGAAAATAGAGACCTAAAGTGACATAGGACAATATAAATCTAAGATAAAAGTTTTTAACGAAAGAACTTCTGACACTTCGATCCACATGAAAGCGCAAGCCCCGGTAACTTGTTCGGGTAATCCTATAACTATGAATACCAAATACCGCGAAGGGTATAAATCCCAAAAAACTCAATAATAAAGTAAGACTAACGAGAGTATTGAGAGTCAAGTTGTCGGCTGTGACCTTTGAAAGAATAGCAAATAGTACGTATACTCCCAATACCTTGATATAGGAACGAAAGAGCTCTTCTCCCGTACCATGATATTCGAAAGGAATGCCATCAAGACTGGTATGGTTCCAGATAAATCGTCTGATATTGGTACGAGCCCAAGGATAGTAAATCCCAGCAGTGAAAAAACTTAAGAGTAAGTTTCTTAAGATAACCAGAAATAAATCGCTTCCTGCACCTGTGAATTCAAAAGAATTCTTAGCATCAGATGATTGCGGTGTTGCGTGTAATTGCAGTTCCATAGTGTAGACCTTCCCATATGTTAGGAACAGTGGCTGAGCATAGCGACCGATGAATTAGTTGCGCGCCTAGATACATTACTAGAAAGGTAAAACGGTAAAATATTGCAACCTTGCCCCATTATTTAAATGAGATTTTCTTAACAAGATATTATGACATATCTCAAGGCTCTCAACTCGAAAGCCTTGGTCGTAGCTATACTTTTTGTCATCAGATCCGGTTTATTTGCGTCGACATTGGTCCTTTCCTTTCACACTCTTATATTTATATCCGGAAGGGCATGTAGGAGTCTTATATTCCGACTTTATTTTCGTACAACTATCTTCTCCCGATTTTACACTGTATTGAAAGCCGCTAGGACATTTGACCCCCTTTGGTTTTTTGCCTTTTTTAGAACGGCATTCATCGGCTCCACGTTGTGCATGGGGCCCCGTCCAATTTTTAGCTTTGTCAGTTACCAAAAGCTTACACTTAAGTTTGGCAGTTTGCTTTGTGGTACGTTTACACCGATCCTTGTTAAGGGGGTTGCGGGTTTGATAACTCCAGCCTTTTAGACAGGTGGGTGATGCTAATTTTTTACAGACGTTCCGACCGATACCTAGTGCTCCACCTTTGTCACAATATTCATCTCCACCACAATGATTATCTGCTTTACATTGGCAGACCCCTACATTATTACAGCTTCCTGTCGTACATTGTGCATTTTTAGAGCAAGAACCACCAAGGGGAACAGAGCTGAGGTATATGCACTTACCTATGGGCTTTCCTTTACAAACAGTGCCAGCAATGCATTGCTTGTCCGCACTGCATTTTTCCCCACTAGACTTAAGATCCTCACAATAGTTGCGTTTACCATCAACCAGCGATTTTGCACAGTACTCATCATCATTGCAGTCGCTTGCAGTTTTACAAAATTGATCCTTAGCCACAGCATAGCGACGCGTGATAATCCATGGATATATTCCTTTTACTGCAGTAGGATTGTTGATACCACCCTTCGCAGCATAGTAACCTGATGTCGTTACTGAAGCAGCACTACACATCAAATAGTCTTTACCTGGCTCGCTGCGACAGTTACGCCATTCATTTTTATCTCCTTTATCTTTCTCACGATATTCATCGTCAAGCCCCAAATAATGCCCGGCTTCATGAGCTATGGTTTCTCCATAAGCCCCTGTATGGATATGCTTTAAATGGGCAAAGCCTGGAACATAGCGCGGTCTCTGATCAGGTTTTAAGGTTAGATATATATCCCAGGCGGTTTTGTCCCTCTTGAATGCTGTTTTTAGATCAGAGCTAATTTTATCATGATCGATGAACAAAACTTCCATGGTAAAGCCAGGGCGATTCCAAGCCTGCTCAATGGCGCTGCGCCAAAAATCGAAGTAGCGATCAAGTAATTTACTACCGTCATCTAAAACAAGATCTTTAGGTAAACGACAGGCCAATCCATCATAAGTTCCATCCAAAAAACCATTATCAATTAGAAATTTCTTTTTCTTTTTCTTATTAGAAAAGGTTTCTTGGCCTTTATCGCATTTTTTATTTCCTTGACCATTTACACTCATGATCCCCAACTGATAAGCAAGTTCATAGGAAATATCTAACCTGTTCTTTAAAGGCCTATTCGGAAAGTGCAGATCGATAGGTAGGGTAACAATCCAATTACCTTGTTCTCTGCGTATACGATAGCGATATTTTAAATCGGTAGCTGTCAATGCAGCGAGATGAAGACCATAAAAATGGTATTTACCCTTTACAATCTTAGGTGGTAAATTCTCTGGAAAATCATGAGCTGTTGAAGGATCAATGGCCTTATCTATTTTATTGCCATAATTGTCACGCTTTCTATTACAAGCTAGTACCCAAGCATTGTATTCACGATCCCCTGTATAGTCTGCGACTGCACTGGCGAAATCTTCTTGCTCCATAGTAGCCGCTTCTTCTCGGTAACGATCATTGATGGTACTTTTCACGCATAAATTGGCAAAGGCTAACCCTTCAAGAAATAACAACGAAATAAATAATGTCAGCTTCATAGAAATCCTCATGGTTACATGGCTATGTGACAACATGTGATTCGGCTAAGTCATAAAAAATTTTAATCTAGGTAATATATTTAGGGAGTAATTAGGTAAGTAATATATTATTGTTTCGGAGAGTGTTTTCTAATCACAACTTTAATCTATATGAAGTATAAATGAAGTAGCAAAGAGAAAGTCCGCATAAATTTAAACCACTCTTTTATGAGAGGTATGGGTTGTGTGCACCCAAGCATAAAAGAGTGGTGGATCACCTATTCCGCTGCATCTTCTCCATCGATTGCCGTAAACGTTGCGATCGCGCTCCGGCATGCTTCACTGGTAAGTTTTGCATTAAATACGGCCAATAAATCAGAGTTGACTTCACGGTGGTGATGAAGGGATAGACTGGCCTTACCATCGTCTCGTTCTTCAGTTTTACCACCATCGGCAGCTCGTTCAGGGCGACGATGATGGTGGTTCCACAGTTTTCGATCCAAGAGACAAGCTTCTTTAATGGGTTCAAATGCAGATTTTGCAGCTACCCATTGTTCCTGATTCTCTGCGATGCATTGCTGCATCGCTGCCCGATCTGACCTAAGAGCTTCAATGTATTGCTCCCTGACAGCCATAGCCGCTTTCCTCTTATCTTCCTCCGATAGGCTGTCATCTTTGTAAATTTCCTGAAGTTCAAATCTCACTGTATCAAGGAGGTCTTGATTAGGACTGCAGATGAGATCAAGCCTTTCTCTTATACTTTGCCGGATAAGTTTAATAGTTTCGAGTATAGCGGTAGCATCATCTGATAAACTGGTATTGTTCTCCTCTTGATCCTCAATGGATTCACCATCATCCGTCAGTCCAAACTCATTAAGTAGTTGCGTAAAGTCAGCATTGGTATCGGTTTCTGAGCTTTGTCCCTCTTCCAACTGATCGGCAGTACCGCAAGAGGCCAGTACAATAGAAATAATTACTATTTTCATCGATTTAGTGAGCATAGATTTTTAACTCCCATGTTAGTATCATCAGTCACATTTTCTTTTCGGGATAATTTTAATGCACTTTAAACAAAGTTATATATTATTGATTTATTTAAATATTTTAATATTTGATTTTTATTTTTTAATATAAAGTGCACTCTAAAATATGCTAAGTTACTGATATAATTCTATTAGGGAAGTGATGGACATTATTAAATCAATACCGACTAAGCTTAAGGTGCAAAATTTTGCTATTTCTACTGACTACAAATCTATATCTCACTGATAATATTATATAAATCATCTCAACTAAAGAGCATAATACCTATACCGATAAGTAAAAACAGAGGTGCAGAAAAAGGTTTATTTATGATCTCAAAGGTACAGATAACCCAAATCACTAAGGCTTTGCCGGTTGAAACATACCTTAGTTATAAAGAATTTCTTGGGGATATCTTTCAAAAGATCCAGGAGTTCCAGCCAAGATATATCTTCAAGGATTTTGCCGAGCAATTAGGATACTCCCGTGAAAATAACACTATTCGCCTTGTCATTCGCGGTAGTCGTATACTCAATAACAAAAAGGCTGATCAGGTTGCCCATGCCTTAGGTTTGTCTGGTAAGTCCCGCCAATACTTTATCTTGCTAGTTCGCTTTAATAATGAAAAAATTCCAAACAATAGAGAAAAGTTGTTTCAGCAATTACTAGAAATACGCAAGAAAAAAGCAAAAACCCTTACAGAGGATCAGCTAGAATATTTTAGTTCCTGGTATAATCCTATTATTCGGGAGATGATGGCCCTTTCGTCCATCGATACCAGTCCTGAAAGTATTCAAAACAACCTCACCTTTAGCTTAAGGCTTGGCGAAATTAAAAAAAGTATCGAACTATTAGAGAGAATCGGTGCTATCAAGTACGATAGAAAGCGTAAACGTTTGCTTCCCTCTAGGGAAACATTAGAGACAGAACAAGATCTAGAGAACATGTCCATCATCAGATATCATCAGAAAATGATAGAAATGGGCAGAGAATCCATCACCCAAGTAGACCCCGATCAAAGGTCTATTACTGGATTAACCCTTTGTATTCCCGAAGAATTGATCCCAACTATGAAAGATAAAATTGACAAACTCCTTGATGAGTTCGTAGAGCTAGAAGCGGATATTCCGTCCAGTCGCATCTATCAAGTTAATGTTCAGCTGTTTCCATTTTCGAGAAAAATGCGAAAGGTGAAGTCATGAGTTACATCCTGTCTTTTTTATCACTATTCATAGCTCTGCACGCTTGCGGTACAAAGGTTGGCAATCCGGGAAAGCCTACCGAGAGCTCAAAAGTGACCTTACCGGATTTGGATATTGAGCTGGACTCCGCATTGGACTTGAGCCTAACGACAACAGACTACAGTTTAGAAGATACCCCCACAAGAAATAGGGCCACAATAAGCGAACGAAGCTCTCAGTTAAAAATACTGACCGACCGTATCAACCGTTTGATCTCAGAGACTAGCCAAATCGTAGAATCCATCAATGGTGATCAGGTCTCTGGCGTAGGTGCCCACAGATCTCGTGGTCCCCAGAGAAATGTATCCCTTGAAATTATTATTGTCGAGGGTTCGGATCTATATGACTACGCAGCAGTTTTGTGCCATGGTAGGGATATCTTTATGGAGTTGTTTTGGAGCGCTGATGAGTCACGCATTCGGTTCCTCAATAATTTTAACAAGAAAATATCACCTCGTAAGGATTCTAGAGAGTTAATTACTGAAGTTCAGATTGAAAAACTTACAGATTCGAATCTGATACAACTATGGACTCAGGGAAAGCCTTGGGTGAGTTCGGACCTTGTAACCGATGGTGAAATCCTCACCGAATATGTATCAGCGACTCAGTTTAGCAATCGGAATTATATCGTCAGCGCTGTAGCCGATTGGAGTCCCTCTAGAATGCAAGATTTCGAAACAGAGATCGGAGATGAATACTTAGTTGGTACTCTTTTAAATTCAGGTAAGGAATTTATTGAATACAGAAAAGATCATCCCCAGTGTGATCGGTTCGACGAATCCGTAGTATCCTCTCCAGGATGGTGTTTAGGGGGTTCTGTTGATCGACTAAACCCTAGATCTTATTCTCAAGATGAGATTGATAATGCCTGGGAAGACAGACTAAAAGCATACGGTCTATTGCCGTCCCAAGGACTGAAAGCTCCGCACTTTGTTTTCGATGAAGACATTTGCTGGGACATTATCGAATAATACTAAAAACACTGCGTAAACCAGTTTCGTACCTATGGAGGGTAATGGTCAATAGGACCGTAATACCTCTTCGATGCGATCCAGCCCTCGTTCTAATTTTTCCATTTCGGGGCCAAAACTCAACCGTACATAGCCACGCAAGCGGGAAGGAAATAGCTGACGCCGTCTTCCAGGGTTGACATCAAAAAACTCACCGGGAACCACAATAACCTTTTCTTCAAGCATCCTTTCGAAAAAATCCATACCAAGGCGCAGCGGTTCAGGTAGGTTTTCCAAAGAAACAAAACAGTAAAAACTCCCGTTAGGCTCGCCATGAATTACAAAGCCAAGCTCTTGTATACGTTTCATCATAAAGCTACGCTTTCGGGAAAAGTTATCTTGAATCACCTTAAAATGGTTATCAGCGACCTTAGCTTCTAATAGCGGTATGGCCGCAATTTGAATAGGGTGGGCAGCACCACCATCGAGAAATGACCCCGCTGAAGCCACTTTTTCAATAATTTCTTCAGGACCTACAGTCCATGATAACCGCAACCCCGGGTAACGCCAGTTTTTTGTGAGCCCATCGACAAGGACCACCGGATCGGAATTGACATTCTCAACGTAAACGGCCGCACTTACAGGGCTGGGATGATCGTATACGTAGTGAGAATAAAACTCATCAAAAATTAAGACACACCCCGTATCCCTGGCGATAGTGGTGAAACGCGATAACTCGTCTCCAAGAATGACCTGCCCTGTGGGATTACAAGGATTCGACATGAGAATGGCACCCAGTCCACGTGCGATCACCTCCTTTTCCAGCAGTTCAGAGCTGGCCCTGAAACCCTTGTCCTTTTCTACGACGATAGGAATAGGCACAAAGCTCATAAAAGCGGCGAATAACTCCTCGTAGGCGGTATAATCTGGTAAAAAATGCCCCAGATTTACATTACCAAGGGCAGCCGCGATGCGCGTCAGCCCTACTCTTCCCCCAGCAGAAATAGCTATATTCTTATATGAATATTGGGATTTTTTATTTTTTCTATATCGCTGATTGTACAATTGAGCTACTTGTTCCCGCAGCAGACGATTACCTGCTACAGGACTATATTCGCTGGAACTGACATCCACAGCAATTTGACTTATCCTATCAAAGTCACCCAAAAAGCGTCCCGTTTCAGGAGCCCCCTGACCTAGATTGATCCAATCTTGATCTGGATAAGAAAACCCTAATTCCTCAGCCCTTGCCATGACATAGATAACACCTGTTTTCGGTACTGAGCGAAAACTATTAAAACTAGTTGGGATTTCCATAAATTTCCTCCAAATCTACAAAGGCTCCGTATGCCATACCCTCTCGTATTTTGCGAAACATTGCTCGAGACTTAAGAGTTTGGTTGTTTGTTCCGATGCCCTCTATATTACTCCTTCATTAACACCAAAAGAAATTATCCCTATGGAAAACTTCAAAAAAGCGCTAAAAATTGCTATCACCGAACAAGTTGAGGTGGTTCGGTTCACCGCAAACGAAGTTCCCGTTCTAGTCCAAAACAGTGATGAACGTACCATTTCTAGCCTATCCCCTATGAGCAATATGGAGGTTCAGAACCTTATAGCCTCTCTCATACCTCAGGGATTTGAACATGGCGAAAATTTAGCGAAAGGCCAACTATCTATTGTAAACTATGGCGAGCTTCATTTAATAGCTAGCCTGAAATCCCCAGCAACCTTGCAGGTCTTTATTCCTCCCCAAGGTAATTCGCTTTTTGCTAAGATTTGGCACAGCCATCAATCATCTTCCCCCTCTGGAGATCGCAGGACTTATCTTGACGAGACCAGCGACCAACTGAGTCAGCAACCTGAACTAAATCAAACCAATACGCCTAGAGACCCTTCTAGCGCTACACTGGAGGAAATTCAAGCTCTGGAAGAACAACGGAGATCGGAAAACTACGAGTCAGTAGCAAATGACCCTTACCTCCCCTCTCACCAAGAGAGCCTCATCAACAGCTTTGGGATCAATTCTGGAGAGTTTGGCAACCAAGAAACCGAAAACGAGGATTATATAAGTGATGGCCTCCCTATTCACCAACACACTTCCGATACCACAAAAGACGCTGTCATGAGAGGTTCTGAAACCGTAGCTGTTGCACCAGAACATCAAGCTCATTTCAGAAAAACAGACTACGCTACAGAACAGGTACCTAGCATCCATCATGATCGCCCGGCAACCATAGGTAACAGCAATTTAACGACTGAAAATAATGACAATACCGAATCTAGCCTACAACCTGAAATCCACCATTTTGACCGCACACAGGCACAAAGCGAGGAACAAAGCACCTACGAAGGTAATCATTATACCAAGGAAAATCCTTTTAAAATTCATTTTGGTCCTACTGTTCCTGATGAAATGATAGATCCTAACCAACATCAGAAGATTGACGAAATTTTAAAAATTATGACGGAGCAAAATGTTAGTGATCTTCACCTTACTCAATCGCAACCACCTGTATTCAGGATTGATGGAGAAATATCTCGGGTGAAGAGCCATTCCCTATCGGAAGAAACCATGGAGAAACTAATCCTACCAATTATGCCTAAAAAAAACATGCTTGAATTTTCCATTAACAACGATACGGATTTTGCATATACCATCCCTGGACTAGCACGATTTAGGGTTAATGTATTTCGTGATATCAATGGTGTTGGTGCTGTCATCCGTCAAATACCAGGCCGGGTTTTGACTGCAGAGGAACTGTGCTTGCCCCCTATTATTAAGGAGTTATGCACTATTTCCAAGGGCCTTGTTATTGTAACTGGTCCTACAGGAAGCGGAAAGTCTACGACACTTGCCGCTATGCTAGATCTCATCAACAGTAGCCGCAGCGAACATATCCTAACTATAGAAGATCCCATCGAGTTTGTGCATGAGCAGAAACGCTGCCTGATAAATCAAAGAGAAATCCATAAACACACCGAAAGCTTTTCACGAGCTTTACGTGCCGCTTTAAGGGAAGATCCAGATGTCATATTAATTGGTGAAATGCGAGATTTGGAGACTGTAGCCATCGCCATTGAAACTGCCCAGACAGGTCACCTCGTATTTGGCACCCTACACACCAATACAGCGGTTTCAACTGTTGACCGCCTTATCGACCAATTTCCTGCCGATCAACAAGAGCAAATTCGCGTGATGTTAGCCGACTCTTTGCAGGGGGTCATCTGTCAAACTCTAATAAAAAAACGAACGGGTGGCCGATGCGCAGCCCAGGAAATACTGATCGTCGATAAGGCTGTTAGCAGCCTTATTCGTGAGGGCAATACCCATATGATCCAAAATCATATGCAGACACAGAAATCAAAGGGGAATATTCTCCTTAATGAAGCATTAATAAAACTGATTTTAAAGGGTGATATTTCCATTGAAGACGCCTATTTTAAAAGCGTCGACAAAGATGCTCTCCTGACCTATGCCAAACAAAAAGGAATCAACCTATCCCAAGTCAGCTAGCTTATGTTGATAAGGAAACATCTTAGGTGACAACGAGTCAGGTGAAAACCTAGAATCGAAGCTTATCGCGAATAGTTTCAAATAGGGAGTTGAAGACTGCCCCTGTCGCACCAAATGAAGCCCCAGGATAATCCCCACTCCAGTTCCATGTAGAAGCAAAAATATCAAAGTGGACCATCGGCCCATCAAGAAACTCTCTTAAAAAATGTGCAGCTACATTCGACCCACCAGCAATATTAGCATTCTGAGGCAGCCGCCCCATATTAGTGAGATGACTATTTTTACCCTTGTTGGCCCATTTAAATGGTAAAAAATCTTCCTGGAAAAGAAACTGCTCGCCATTTAATTTTGCTCTGTCGCTCAATGCTTGCTTAAAGTATTCAGGCGCAAAAAATACGGGAGTAGTATAACCCGTAAATTGACGTAATGATGCTGTTGTCAAAGTCGCAGCTACAAGGGTTAACTGGGGATTAAACACCTGTTCTCCATAACTCAAGGCATCGGCAAGAATGAGACGTCCCTCAGCATCTGTATGTTCTACAGCTACACTAAAACCTTTATGGGATCGATAAATTGCTCCAGGTTTCATCGATTTTTGTGCCACTAAATTCTCACAGCTGGGAATGACAAGGGCAATAGGTTTATCGTATCTCGACTTTACTAGGGCCATGAACAGGTTTGCCATAAGAGCCGCACCACCCATATCATTTTTCATGCAATTCACAAAACCTTCAAAGGGCTTCACATTGATCCCGCCCGTATCGAAGGTTATGCCTTTTCCCACTAGCATAAGTGGGCGATCTCCCGGATTACAATTGGCAGAAAGCAAATAGCATCGCGATGGAGAAATATCACTAGCCTGCCCCACAGCAAGTAAAAGGTTCATCCCTTCGCGCCGTAAGTCATCTTCCTTCATAACTTGAAAGGTACAACCATGATGCTTTGCGAACTTTTCTAACTCTTCTCCTATTTTTAGAGAAGTCATGGTATCAGGATTCTCATTAACCCATTGGCGAAATTCTTGATTGTAATAGAACCTATCTGCATAATGTGGTTGAGTCTCACGGACTTGGTCAAGGCTATCAACCAAGACACTGTATGATTCCAATCTAGAAAATGCTGCTTCCGGCGTATGGCAGCTATAAAATAAATCTTCCGCTATAGAAACTTGTAGAGGAGCTAATTTTTCTCCAGCAAGATATACTTTTAAAGCCTTTATATTGGCAAATTGATGCTTCAAGCGCTTGAGACATTGCCCCGCTAACCAACGTTTTTCCAGCGATTTCTTGCCTTCCTCCGTCCACCTTAAAATGGCAAAGGGATGCCGTGAATCTTTAGCAAACCCTGAGAAAACTTTTAAATACTCGATATCCCGGCTCATTACAGGTATCGCTTCCTGTTCCAGAGCTATGATCCAATTGGGGATACTAGACCCCTCATGAGTTATAACTAAAAGTAACTCATCCTCTTTATGATAATCCTGCGGATATTCAGGGCCCACTGCATTCCAGTTTAAACTCATCATAGCTAATATCCCAATTCTAGAGCCTCACGTAGCCAAGCCATGATGTCGAGATCAAAAACTAAAAATGAGATAGCTCCCATAGCTTGACTAGGATCGTTAGTAAAAAATAAATCATCTTTTTGTCGCACTTTAGATTCTAAAGCCGTCGCTAATTGCTTCATCGAAGAACAGCCTAAGGCACTCATATCAGAAATCCCTAGGATTAACCAATAACCGGGGCGGCCTCTACTAAACTTCTTCTCTAGAACTGTGGCTATATGGCCCATGGTAAAACGAGCATTAATTTCCCCCAGAGTCCTTAAATAAAGGCGATTGTCAAATGGCCACCGATAAATAAATAGATCAACGCCAGCTGCCTGTGTAAATCCCAGCCCCTTAACATACCTTTGAACGAGCCGGGCTATATTTTCCATCAAATCGAAAAGGGAGGGACGCTCTGGGGCAAACAGCTCTTTTAAGTCAGATGAGTCAAACTTTGCCTGGGTGGGACCTAGCTTCACCCCCCGATAGCGGCCTTTGTTATCGGTAATAAAAACATTACGCTGCAATGGCGCCTGAGAACTCTTCCACACAAACGATATGTCGTACACTTTGCTAAGCCATGGTTCCACAACCACCGCACCAAAGGATTTGAGCTGCTTTGTAATCCAACCCGACTGGGAGGCCTGAATTCCTTTTTCTGGATAAAGACGACACATATTAGCACCAGAAAAGCCAAAGGGGCTTTTTACAACTGTGGGTAAACCGAATTGAGCCTTAATCCTTTGAACTTCCGCAAAAACCTGTTCGCTACTACGGGCCACTATACCATCAATTCCCACAGGGCCAAAACAACTCTGAGAATCAGGAAAAGCTTCTCGTATAGCATGCCTCATTTGAGGAATGATATCCTTACGGAATAGATCGACAGATTTTGGCTCCTGGGGACGCTGGGATTCAAAACGTTTCCCATTGGCCGCTAGAATGCTTTCCATTGCAGCAGATCGAGGTGTCCAGCCCCAAGGTTGAAACCGAGAAAACCTTTGACCACTAATAGCTTGAGGTAAATCATCCAGCTTTCCTGACCAGGGTACGAACTCTGGTATATGCCCAAATTGTTCCCGGCAGCGCCGCAAGTAGTTCAAACTGGGAGGCCGCCGGCAGAAAACGACATCCCCACGATTGGCAAGAAACATGGGCAGACATTCAAAATCCTGCATCAAGGTGCTGACTCCCAAGGAAGGACTATATCCTGGTTTTCCATGGGCTACTTCCAGCTCACAGTCAGCATTATACCAGTAAGCTGTCGGATCTTTGCCTTTAGTTGACTCGTGAATTTCCAATTGTTCAATAAAATCCTGGGAAAAGCCCGCCCTTTGACGACCGCGTTTATCAAAACCAATGCCCTTGGCCCGAATAGGATTCAATGGCGGCTGCCGCCTTAATTGCTGGCGGTAGCTTTGCCATTGGCTGCTCCCCGTATCGCGCCAACGTTCAAACCATGTTACCCCGTACTTAACGTGACCGACCTCATCTTCGTATACCTTTTTGAGTAACTCTCCTGTTTTCAAGTCTCCTACATTTTCCATTAATTTAATATAGTACTGGCAATAATCGAGATTTGCCTGCTCAAAAGTCATGCCCATTCCCACAGCATAGTCGATGGGCTGCTGCATAGCTTTAAGTATATTCCAAAAATAAAAATTTACAGGAATATCCCCTAGCCCCACTCCCAACTCTGCCATCCTATTTTGATACAGCCTTAAATGGGACTGTTCCTCAGTTATAGTTTCAGCTATACCACGCCGAAACTCTGACGGAGCATCGGGGAATTTTATTAAACCTAAAGCCATTAATTCGATAGCAAGCAGTTCATGGTTGGCAAAAAAATGCAAAATTGCGCCACGACTATCCTTGCTGTGCAGCTCATGGGGAGCCGGAAACTTGATGCGCGGAGTGTCCTTTAATTGGAGACAAGAGGGCCGTCCGGGAAACCTGGGAAAGTCATGAAAAGCTCTGGGTTTGTTATCTACAAAACCCTCAAGGGGCTGTAGTTTACTTTCCAGAGTAGTCCCCCAAAGAATAGAGGCCGCTATATCTTGTAGCTCCAAGCCGATAGCTCCTATTATCTCCGGGGTACAAAGCCGATGCGATCATAAATCTTTGCCAAAGTACTCGCAGCATGTTCCCGCGCTTTTGCAGCACCCTCTCGCAAAATCTTTTCTAGTTCAGACTTTTCCTGCAGAATCCTCTGGGTTTCGGCACGGATCGGTTCTAGCTCTTCATTGACGATATCAGCAGTATCAACCTTAAGGTGCCCATACATCTTGCCCTCATAAGAAGCGATAATCTCATCTATGGGCTTACCGGTGATAGCTGCCTGAATATCGAGTAGATTTTTAACCCCTGGCTTAGCTGTGGGATCATAGGTGATAGTCGTACCCGAATCAGTCACGGCCTGCTTGAATTTTTTCTCCACCTGCTTATGGTCATCGGTAAGAAAAATGACCCCTTTGGGATTTTCCGCACTCTTACTCATTTTGGCTTGTGGGTTTTGCAGGTCCATGATCCTAGCCCCAGATCCTTGTATATAAGGCTCGGGAACGCAGAAGGTATCCTCACCATAAATGCCATTGATACGTTGGGCTAAATCCCTTGTAATTTCTACATGTTGCTTTTGATCATCCCCCACCGGAACCAAATCGGTGTCATAGAGCAGAATATCTGCTGCCATGAGCAGTGGATAAGTAAACAAACCCACTGGGATATTCTTTCCCGCTTTCCCGGACTTATCTTTGAACTGGGTCATGCGACTTATTTCTCCCATGTAACCAAAGCAGTTCAATATCCATGCTAATTGAGCATGCTCTGACACATGGGACTGTATAAAGAGGACTGACTTTTCAGGGTCTAGACCAGATGCTATATAGGTAGCAACTGCAAAAAGTGTGTTTTCGCGAAGCTTTTCGGGGTCTTGACGTACTGTAATAGCATGTTGATCAACAGCCATGTAATAATTACTATAATTATCCTGCAGCTTTACCCAGTTTTTGATCGCTCCCAGATAATTTCCCAAAGTAAGATTAGCCGTTGGCTGAATTCCTGAAACGATGATTTTTTTATCTGCACTCATAACAAGGCTCCTGCATACCTAACATCTCAAATCAAATGTAAAGTTGATCCCGGCTTGATTTTTACCCTGATTCAATAGATTTCTCTAGGGTTTGTTGCGGATAAAAGCAATTTATGCAGTTTGGAAGGGGCGAAAAAACTGGGTTCGCACATCTACCTCCCAAGATAGCTTCAAAGCAACATGCAAACACAGTTTTTCAGTTCTTGGACTAAGGCTTATTGCCAATGACCCGGTTCTCTAGGATTCCTGGGCCTTGGGAAAACGAAAAGCCAGCTGGTCATTTTCGCAGCTTACTCTTACCAGTCCTCCTTTCGCTAAGGACCCAAACAACAGCTCATCGGCTAAAGGTTTCTTCACCTTCTCTTCGATCAATCGTTTAATAGGACGGGCACCATAGGCTTCCTCATAACCATGAACGGCAACCCAGGTAATGGCATCTTCGGAAAACTCCAGACTCACCTTTTTATCGGCAAGCATCGCATTGATCTCTCCCACAAACTTGCGCGCTACCATTTTAACAACCTCAAGGGGTAAAGGACCAAATGTGATGATGGCATTGAGACGATTGCGGAACTCTGGAGAGAACATGTCTTTCACAGCCTTAGAAACTTTCTTACCGTCAAGCTTTGCCACGGTTCCCTTATCAAAGCCAATTTTCTGCGCGGTTAATTCCTTGGCTCCGGCGTTTGTTGTCATCACAATTATGATATTGCGGAAGTCCGCTTTACGCCCGTTATTATCGGTTAAGAAGCCATTGTCCATAACCTGCAGCAATATGTTCTGCATCTCAGGATGAGCCTTTTCGATTTCATCCAGTAACAACACCGCATGGGGATTTTTAGTCACCGCCTCTGTCAAAAGTCCTCCCTGATCAAAGCCAACATAGCCCGGAGGAGCCCCGATCAGCCTCGATACCGAGTGTCTTTCCATATACTCACTCATATCGAAGCGAATCAATTCGATCCCTAAAATATGCGCTAGCTGCTTCGCCACCTCGGTTTTTCCAACCCCTGTGGGACCTGAAAAGAGGAAGCTACCAATGGGCTTACCTTCGTCACCTAACCCCGATCGTGACATTTTAATGCTCGCTGCCAAAGCTTCAACAGCATCATCTTGGCCATAGACCTTACCCCTTAACTTAAGTCCGAGGTTTTTTAAGGATTCGCGATCATTTTGACTTACTTTTGCTACTGGCACTCTAGCCATTTTAGCAACTGTACTTTGTACCATATCGACGGTAATCTTTTTTCTTTTGTCGTCAGGCTTCGATTTCAGGGCTATGGCGGCAGCAGCTTCATCGATAACATCAATAGCCTTATCGGGAAGTTTGCGGTCGCTCATATGACGGGCAGAAAGTTCCACAGCTGCCCTTAAGGACCCCGATGAGTATTTAACATTGTGAAACTCTTCGTACTTAGGTTTCAAACCTTGGAGTATTTTGACCGTATCATCAATAGACGGCTCACTAATATCGATTTTCTGAAAGCGGCGACTAAGAGCATGATCAGCTTCAAAGTGACCACGATACTCCTTAAAGGTGGTTGACCCCATGCACCGCAAATCTCCCGAAGACAAAGCAGGTTTCAGGATATTGGAAGCATCCAGAGCCCCTCCTCCCACCGATCCAGCCCCAATGATGGTATGAATCTCATCTATAAAAAGCAGGTGGCGTTCGAATTTACCTAACTCCTTCAAAACTCCTTTTAGACGCTGTTCGAAATCACCTCTAAATTTTGAGCCTGCAACCAAGGCTCCCATATCTAACGCGAATATACGCAATCCCTTAAGGGATGCGGGTACCTGATCTTCTACCACTCTAATGGCTAAGCCTTCAGCAAGAGCTGTTTTACCAACTCCGGCATCGCCGACGAACAGAGGATTATTTTTGCGGCGACGACACAAGATCTGCATAATCCGATCCAATTCAAAATCTCGACCAATTAACGGATCGATTTTCCCTTGCCGCACCCGCTCGCATAAGTCCACCGTATATTTGCCTAGGGCCGACTGCTGCGATGCATTTTCGTCGTCGTCCCTTTCTTGCCCCTCGGGTAAATAGTGAGTCTCATTGTCGTCAATACTTCCCTCTTTGGTGATGCCATGGGATATAAATTGGATGACATCAAGGCGCGTAACCTTTTCCTTTTCAAGATAAAAGACGGCAAAAGAATCTTTTTCAGAAAAAATAGCTACGAGGACATTAGAGCCTTGTATTTTTTCCTTCCCACTGGCTTGAACATGCTGAGCTGCCCTTTGAATGACCCGTTGGAAGCCGATGGTCGGTTGTGGCAATTGCCCCTGCTTCAGGTTATTGCCGTCGATATGATCGTCAAAAAATTTTTCCAAATTGTTACGCACACTTTCAATATTCCCTCCACATGCCTCAATGGCTTCTTTTGCAACGGTATTATGAAGTAAGGCGTAAAGTATATGCTCAACCGTCACATAGCGATGCCCACGGCGGGAGGCTTCGCTAAGCGCTAAGTTTAAACTGACTTCAAGATCGGGACTTAACATATTTCTAATCCTCCCCTTATTCTGTCTCAAGGGTACATTGAAGAGGGTACCCACTACGCCTGGCTTCCTCGGTTACCGCGGCGACTTTTGTTTCAGCAATTTCATACGGATAGATCCCGCAAATCGCTTTTCCTTCGTTGTGAACCCGCAGCATAATATCCGTAGCAGCCGCATGGTCTTTGTCGAAATGTTTCTCTAAAATATCCACAACAAATTCCATTGGTGTATAATCATCATTCAATAGCAATACGCTGTATAGAGGTGGTTTTTTGGTTTGAACTCGCTCCTTTATAACTACACCCGTGTCCTCATCAGCGCTGCTCAAGAATATATTATGTGTACTTTTCATAACTGTCATGTTGCCTAATCTTTCAGTTTACGCTCCGTAAGGGACTCTCAATCCTGACAGTGGAATTTCTACCAGTTAGAGAAAGCAAAGCCACTCTTAACCATAAATCCGGAATCACTGCTGTCAACCAGCCTTTCGATTATGGAGGATAACTGGGAAAAATGCTTGTACAATTCAAGGATATAGGCGAGAAAATGATTCAAATATGTCAGTAAAGTATAAATTATTCCAGCCTGATAACAACCCTGCGATTTATAGCCCTTGCCCGCCTCAATCGCGCACCCTTCAAATTTACTGGGTTTATTTTTGGCCGAGTATCAGCGTAAGCCACAACTTTCAGACGAGATTTATCAACTCCCTTGCTTACAAAGCTTTTAAGCAAAGTAATACCACGAGCTGCGCTAAGATCCCAGTTAGACTTATAAACACGGTGCCCAATCAACGGAGTGTCATCTGTGTGACCCTCGATAGTAATATTGTATTTTTTAGCTGAGTGGCCAACAATATCAAGTATTTCCTTAGAAGTGCGTAACATTTTAGAGCTGGCTTTTGCAGAACCCGCTCTGAATAGTAAATTATCGCGAAATTCAATCGCCAGCCCTTCAGCATCAAGCTTCACCTTAGCAGAATTTTGTAACTTTTTTTTCTTAATTTGCTGTTCAATTTTTTTGGCCAAGGTTTGGAGGTTTTCCTCTGTTTTTTTGTGATACTTTGGCTGTTTTACCATTCCATTGATAACGTTTTCAAATTGATGCTTGTTAGGCTTAGAAAAAGAAATGAGAAGCGCAAAAAAACACATCAAGATGAAGCTTAAATCGGCAAATGTCATCATCCATAGAGCTTCGCTC
Source organism: Pseudobacteriovorax sp. (assembly GCA_050293845.1). GTDB lineage: Bacteria > Bdellovibrionota_B > Oligoflexia > Oligoflexales > Oligoflexaceae > DT-89. Next base: position 18,164 of record JBNKNM010000084.1, read on the forward strand.
TTTTTGGTTTTTGCCTTAGCGATACCAGAGTCTTTAGCTTGGTGAGACATTAGCTTATCTCGCTCTTTTTGTGGGTTTACCAGGCGCACTTTTATCTTGTGAATAAGTACTCATAATATCCCGCATATGAACACTTGATTTTTTCCCTTTCAAACTCAGCACCCCTTCAAGAACCATCAAATCAATCTCAAGACTTTTTTCCGCCTCCAGCGAAATTTTTTCCGAACATGGGGCATAAACAACGGTACCTAGCAACAAACCATACAAGGTTGTGATCATAGCCAGAGCCATTCCTCCCCCTATTTGGGAAGGGTCTTTAAGGTTTATCATCATAGCGATCAGCCCCAAGATGGTACCAATCATCCCCACCCCAGGGCTAACCTTAGACATATTTTCGAATAAGTTTGAGGCTAGGCTCATGCGCATCTGCTTCGAATTGATTTTGTTTTGCAGGTTGTGGCGAATTTCATCTACAGAAAAGTCATTGAGAATTAGAGATAAACCATCTCGGAGCAGCTCATAGCGCACCTGATTGCGGACCTTCATGATTGATCCAATGCCCTCAGAACGCACTAATTGTGATGCTGAAGTCAGGACATTGATCACCTCTTTTTCCCGCTTATTTCCCCTAAAAAGCGCTTGCAAAAGCGTAGAAAACCCTACATAGAAATCTTTTAGGGTATGGGAGAGAAGCATGACGCTGGGCGGCATCATTCCCAAAAGGACCAGTGAGGGCTTATCTAGATACCCCTCGAAACCTCCTGATGGACTGGTAAATACGTAATATAAGCTGAATACGATACCGGCTATAGCAATTAAAGGTGACATACTGACCCCACCGAGACTGATTATTCCACAGTTATTTTCCTACATTCAAGTAGGCAAAATATCTCTACGATATAATTTTCAGTAAGTTACCCGCGTCATGCTTGAGCTACCATTGTTCAAAGAAGGGCAGAGGAAGCAAGTGAGTTCAAAGAAGGGTAGAGGAATCAAGAGAGTTTAAAGAAATTATTGGAATTATTTCAACCCCTAGATTGACCGAGCAATTTTAAGGTGCTACAAGAGGTGAAAGGGAAGAACGATAATTTTAAAAATTGCACGGCAAGTCTGAGCTAAGGTGTTACTGCGATCATTGTATGCAAGTTGTATATAGCTCCAGTGGGTATACCGTAGGGAGGCATATTATATTCATGAAAAAGGAAGCTCCGATTAAGTATCCAAATTCCGCCAACCTCTTCCAGTTTTGTAGGAAGGTACTGGACCATAAATTTGGTGGGATTAGGGTCATCGATCAAGATGTTGGACAGATACTGGGTTTTGATCCTGCCGACTGTAGTCATTGGAAAAAAGGGAAAAAGAATATTCGCTCGATCCAAGCTATGAAGTCCATCGCGACTCATCTCGGAGTCGATGAAAAGCTCGTTGTGGATGTTGTTACAGGAGAGATGACAGATTGGGAAGCATTCCATGAATATAGTGGCTATGGTGATTTTGCATTAGACCCCCACCTTTTTGATACTGCAAAAAAGGAATTCTATCGCAAGTTCGCCAACACCTGGACCCGCGAAAAAGAGCAGGAATTTAGGGGTTACTTTGCTGTCAACGAGGAAAAAATTGATAAAATTGTCAATAAAATTCATGAAGCGATAGAATTTAAGGAAGCCCCTTTATATTTACCTGAAATTGTAGCCTGTTATCCTCAGTTGGTTCTAAAGCCTTTCGATGCCAGTGTAGAAGACACCCATGACGCGAAAGTGAAGGTAACGGAACTTGAAGACAGAACCATAATTGAATACCCTATGGATGTGAAAATGCGTCCGTTTATTCGCTTTAAAATTGCTAAAGCCATGGCAAAGCATTTCTTTAACGAAAACGCGCTGCATATTCCTGTAGAGCTTGGTACTCATCGTAACTTGATTGCTGAGATACATTACAATTTATTTGCTGCCAAGCTGCTGACCCCAGCCAACTTACTGCGCAGTGAAATGACTGGTATTAATGTGTCAAAGGATATCATCAGTCAGCTCGCCGAGACCTTTTGGGTCTCGAAAACCTTTATGAATAGACGCTTGAAGGATATTCTTCAAAACCCAGTGACCTTATAACCAAAAAATGAAAGTTGCGCTTACTCGGCATGTGACCTCAACAAAAAAATCACCCTTATGACAGCTTCGTAGGAATTGAATTCAGGTGATTTTTTTGTATTATACCTTGCTGGCAAAGTTCCTGCTTTCGCGTCATTGGTATCAGTCATTGCCAATGCTTACAAAACCAAATGTAAAATAATGTTCGCTATTTTTCCATGGGATCACCATCAGGTAAGGAAATCCATTGCTCAGAGCTAATTTCTTTGATCTTTTTCTTTCTCCCAATATTGCGCACAACTCTGTCGTCTAGGACTTCTCGCTTGTTACACTTTTCAATTTTATAAATTTTCGAATAATAGGATATATACTTACCCTCTATACCGGCACAAGCCTCAGCAAGAGGAATCATGTCCACTTCATGCTCAATAATGGATTCCTGGTTGTAAATAGAATCTAATATTGTCGGCATAGGCTTTCCTAATTGAAAGCTGGAGAACTCCTCACTTCTTAATTCCAGGATACTTCTATTGAGTTTATGTTTTTTTACGTGTTCATCATAAGTCTCATAATCTGGGAAAACCCTTAATTTACAATCCTCCATCAGATACATTTCTCCCGTCGGAGAAATAATATACCTTTGTGATAGCTTTTTGCAGGAATAGCTAAGTTTATTAGCAAATATGGGCTCTCCTTGCCCTAACATGATGATCACATCATTCTCAACTGTTTGCACAGCGATCTTTTTTTTCCCAAGAGCGTCCAAACTTTCCCCATCGAGTTCGCGACGCAAGCAGTTTTCTACTTTAAAGACCTTCCCATAATAGCTGATATACCGACCCTCATAGCGTCGACAGGTTTTTTTAGCTTCACCAGCAGAAAAACTAAGCTGTTTAGGCGCCTTCCATCCTGCCTCCCCTCCCTTGGCCTGGTTTGCTTTTAAGGTATCTTGGGCCCAGGATGCATGTGAGTGACAAAGATATAAAATTATTCCAATAATTTTAAACACTTAATTTCCCCTACTGGCGATTTATTTGCGTCTCGGATAAAAGCCTACATGAAGATATATGACGGTTTGTTAAATCCTTTGTCAAAGTCATAAACAACCGTCACATCTTGGTCAAAAACTCAAGGGAGCCAGTACCCTAAGCAGCTGTTTTTATAATTTAATTAAATGTCATGGGATTTGCAAATAACAGATCAGCTGATTTTGAGTTGTG
>JBNKNM010000085.1:0-21389 GCA_050293845.1 Pseudobacteriovorax sp.
TTAATGGTACACATTTTTGGAAAGCTAGCAGCGTCGATTATGCTAATGATGGGAATTTGAACTGGTTATTCGAATTAGCTATCAAAGCTTCCCTTGTTCCCCCCTAGCAAAGAAAACTCTTTTGGCATAGGAAAAAATTGTGTATGATCCGCCCTTTCTCAATGGCTGAGAGGGTTAGTATGGCAGGTGACTATCAAAGTAAATTTTCTGGAATCGGACGTCTTTACGGCAATAAAAGTCTAGAGAATTTTTGCTCAAAGCACATAGCCATAGCTGGCATCGGTGGTGTTGGTTCTTGGGTTGTGGAAGCCTTAGCCCGAAGCGGTTTTAATAAACTAACGCTCATCGACCTTGATGACATTTGTGAAACCAACATCAATCGCCAGCTGCATGCCCTGCTAAGCACTGTAGGAAGGCAAAAGATAGAAGTCATGGCTGAGCGCATTCAGGAAATTAATCCCCAGTGCCAAGTTGAAAGAGTTCATGATTTTCTTACAGCCTCAACACTGCAGCAGATCTTTACAAGAGATTTCGACTTCGTTGTGGATGCTATCGATAGCCTATCTAATAAAGTACTTCTCATAAACCATTGCGTCCAAAACAATATCCCCCTGGTGACCATCGGTGGAGCTGGAGGACGTCGTGATCCTACAGCGATTATGACTGATGACCTCAGCTGTAGCTTTAACGATGGGCTTTTGCGACAAGTGCGCAAGCAACTCCGCCGGAACCACCAATTTCCCCAAGAAGGGACTTTTGGGATCCCAGCCGTATTCAGCCGTGAACGCCCCTTCTTTCCCCAGCATGATGGGACTGTTTGCCAAAATACAAAAGACCAGATAAGCTATAGCCTAGACTGTAATACCGGATACGGCACGGCCAGTTTTGTTACCGGAAGTTTCGGATTTGCTGCTGCTTCGCTGGTTTTGAGCTATTATTGCCAGGAGTAGCCCACCATGTACTGCGACGGTCATTGCCACTTGACTCAATCTGCAAACCCTAGTCTTGACGTCAAACAATGCTTGGATGCAGGTATCACATCTTTGGTCTTAGCAGGAACTCATCTTGAAGATTGGCATCTACAGCTAGCTTTTGTAAAGAAATATGCTACTACAAAAATGAAGTTTTTCTTATGCTTTGGTATTCATCCCTGGTTTATAGATCCTCAAAAGGAATTGCAGTTCGATCGCTTGACTAAGATGCTTGGAGAGTGCGACGCCATTGGAGAAACAGGGTTAGACTATTTCCAAGCACGAACAACACAACTGCGACTGGAACAGCAACAACTATTTTCTCAACACCTATGCCTAGCCAAAGAGAACCACAAACCACTCATGATTCACACCGTCCGATCCCACCATGACTGTTTGAAGCTATTAAAAAAAATAAGTCATGAATGGAGAGGTATGGTCCATAGTTTTATAGGCTCTTGGCAAGAAGCACAGCAATACCTAAAATTAGGCTTCTTTATCAGTATTGGACCACATATACTACGGGGTGCAAGAGCAGAGGTCCTTAAAAAGATACCTGAGGAGCGACTTATTATTGAATCAGACGCTCCTCAGATCAACAAAGTGACAGGAAAACCAACAACATCGCTGGTTATAATCGAAGTCGCTAAAAAACTAGCTGAAATACGTAAAAAACCTTATTACTTATTATTGGGTAAAAGCCAAGAGAATATTGGAGAGTTATTTAATTGTAAACTTACCTAAATGTTGGCTTAACTAGAACTCGCTGCTATTATTTACAGTGTATCGTTACTTGCGGATGTGAAAAGGGAGCATTCAGAGGATGAATCCATCTCAGAACTTAATAAAATTCGCAGTGATATTGGCTTATTAGTAGTTAAACTAAGCAACATTGACAGCATCAAAGCTAGGGCTTAAAGAACCGAAAATGCACGAGCATTTCGCACAAAAAGGAAAATCTCAACTGTCGGTATTCATGTCAATGTATATTATTTCAATGGTTTCATTGCTGGTAAAAATCATTAATTGTTCCGATAGTGTTACTGATATTCGAGAGTAAGAATTCCCAAGCGCAAAGAGCAGTCCGAAGGCAGTGCAAAGTTATATGAGCTAATCGGTCGCGTGACATCCTCTCTCGACTGAAGTCGAAAGCATCCTGTAGTTAGGACGTCTGAGGCATGGTCACCTAAAAGTTGAGGTTGACTGGCTCAAAAAAAATCTGACATCACCTCCGTGCGATTCAGACATAGCTATACCTACCTTGTAGCTATCATCGATTGAGACTCCCTTAAAGTCCTTTCCTGGAGACTATCGAATATGATGGATACGAGCTTCTGTGTAGAGACACTGCATGAGCCCCTAGCAGCATACGGTAAGCCTAAGTACTTTAATACCGCAATTCTCAAGATTACAAGTTTTGCTTGAAATAGTCCCACTAAATTTATGTATTACACTTCGGAAATATAAATTAGTATTTAAAGCATTTTACGCGTCGTTCGATAATGTATTGGTAAGATATCACGAATATTTTTTGACTAGAGAGTAAAAAGGGTTTCCTATGTTTGCAGTATTGACCTTTTTTATATTCACAATTATTTCTTTCCAGAATGCTACGGCTAATGGCACAAAATTACCAAAAGTGATAACTGCAAGTTTAGCTCATATACCACATGTAGCCGATCTAGATAAAAAAGGTCCGATGTGTGATTATATCCGTGAGCTAGAGAAGATATCGGGAACAAAAATAGACTTTATAGTTCAACCATTTCCAAGATCTATCCAGAATGTTATAAAAGGCAAAGTTGACTTTCACTTTCCTCTTATTGAACCCCTTTCGAAGGAAGGTCTTCCCTACTCCTTTTCAACTGCAACCTTAAGTATGGTCAATTTTATACTGTATACCAATAAAAACAAAATTTTGGATATAAAAAATTTGGAAGGAAAAAAACTGGAAACAGATACCAGTCACGTATATCTTTTTCCCCTAAAGATTGCACCTTCTCACTGCGTTCTTTGTAGCTTAAAAAAACTTAATATAGGACGCATTGATGGCTTTATTTACTCCGATGTTCCGGTCGACGATATCATCAGAAAAGAAAAGCTGAAAAATATTCATAGAACCCTTTATAAACGATTCAAAGTAAAGTTCGTTATACCTAAAAACTCTAGTGGCAGCCCCGTGGATCAGTTTTTAGCTAAATACGTTAAAATTCTTTATGAAAATGGTACTATGGACCGCTATCCTATTCTAAAATCTAGGGAATATGAAGATTGGCAGCCTCATAGGGATTTGTGAAAGTATTACTATGATCTCATAATAGTAAAGCCGATCTTCGATCCTAAATCCTCAGAACTTTTTTAAATAATTCTCTATACTAACAGACCTTCAAGGTCTTTCAAAAAAATTTCCCTAGATGTCTTGACATAGACCAAAGTCGATTTAGATTGTTTATCGGTTATTTAACCACACGATTTTGTATAACAATTCGATAGGAGGGTGTCATGCGTCATGAAGCTGATATTCAATGGTTCGAGGAGTTACGCAAAAATCTTGCGTGTTATGTTTCCTTATCCACAGTCCTTGAAAAAGATCGTTGTTCCGATCCTGTTGTTCCTGAACTTCTTTCTGTGGAGGAGGGTAAACAATGAAAACTCAGGTATCTGAACCGTCAATAAAAGTACCTATATCAGAGTTCAAAAAATATGTTGTTCTAAGTCATAACGGGGAAGTTATTGGCTTCCTAACAGATCTGTACTCAGACTGGTATGGTAATCCGAAGTACTTTACCCTGGACCCTGAAACCTATTATGACCATAACCTCTATCCACTCGAATTTATTGAAAGTATCGAAGGGACCATGATTACTCTTTGTCGAGATTTTCAAGAAATTCGTGGGTCTAAGTTTTACAGTTTAAAAAGAGTTTTAGAGCGAGATCCATATCTAACCTGTGATCATATTGCTTGCTAGGGGGGAAGGTGATGAAAACTAAAGTTCATTTGAATAACTTAAATTTCACACTGCTGTTAGCTGGGCGTATTAAGTTAATGACCAGAACTTTACATGCGTCCGCTGCACCGCCCGCCGTAACCACTTGTTCCTTGATTGGTGCCAAATCGAAACTATTCTAACAATGAACCCGAGAGGATACTCGGATTGCCAGTTGCTTAGAACTTTATAGGAGGAAATCGTAATGAAACTATATTTATTAGTTTTTTTTGGTAGTCTTATTTCGTTTGAAGCTTTTGGTCTACCCACTCTTATAAAAGATATATATGTCACACAGTCTCCAGACTTTCAGCATACTCTAACCCTAGTGGGCAGTGAGGACAATTGTTTTGATGAGCAACCGCAAATAGAAATCGATCATGATCTAAAACTCATTAACCTCACCTTCAACACACCAGCACCTCTGCCCTGCATTGATAAGAGTATGGGGTTTCCTTATCTGCAATTAGGTCTTGATGATATAATGTTTGGGAAATATCTGATACAGGTTATATCTGAAGAAAATCTTGTTTTTCAAAAAACTCTAGACTTCGATTATAGCAACACTGGAAGCGTTAAAGATAGTTTTTTATTATCGATAGAGACTTGACATCGATTTTCTTGAACTTACTGTTTCAGATGAAAACGGATAAATATTTTTAGGAGGTTTACCATGGTTAAGTTAGCTCTCAACAATGAACAACAATCTCCTTGGAATACTAGGAATGATTGGGCGAGAGACTTCGACCAATTGTTTGATAGTATAGACCGCATGCTCTCACCACTGCGACGGTCGAACTTTTCTACAACAACAAATCCGATGCCAAGTGAAGTTGTTGAAAGCGATGCTTCCTATTTACTAAGTTTGGACATTCCTGGAATTGAGCAAAATGATATTTCCATTGAATGTTCGAAGGGGTCGCTCACAGTTCAGGCAGAGAGAAAAAATGAAGTGATCTATCAACAGCAAGGAACAATTCATCGCAGTGAAAAAAACTACGGGGTTATCCAACGTACCTTTTCACTTCCAGAAGGGGTGGACGCTGATCGAATTCAAGCTAACTATGAAAACGGAGTTCTCTACCTAGATATTCCCAAAGCCGAAGCAGCGAAACCTAAGAAGGTAGAAATCAATTCAGGAAAAGGTGGTTTTTTGAAAAATATTCTTGGCAAAGGAGACGATGAAAAAGAGAAATAATGAACAGAAGGGGATCAAGTCCCCTTCTAACAGATTCCACTTGTCTTTGAAACGCAATATCATCTCATAACTTACCGCAAACTAAATCTTATAACCTAAATCCTCAGAACGTTTTTAAATAATTCTCTGTACTAACTGACCTTTAAGGGATATAGGCTTCACCTAATCGCCTAGTATATATCCTGAACTTTTTATCGACTCAGACAAGAACTTAATTATTGCTTGGGATCAAGGTTCCCCAGGCCTTAACTCCTGATAATCTAAAATCAGCGGTGGCAAAAGCGCATCGTTACGACCCCGATGTGAATCAAGCATATCAGGTACAAGCCCCATAAGCAGGCCACGGTTCATCCAGATTGCCATATCTGTTTCGATAAGAACTACTATTCAGTACTTAGTAAGTTTCGTGGTTTGCGCGTTGATCTCTCGTATTCCCAGAATGTACTGGAAATCTATGTCGATACTCAGGATAGGGCACTGGTGCAAATTTTTGTAACATACTAATATTATTATCCACGTCAAAAGTAAAATTTACCATAAATTTAGTGGTTGAAAAAATTTAGCCAAAAGTTTGCACCAGTGCCTAAAAATCAACTAAGATGCGAGTATGTTTCCCGAATTAGCTTCTTTTTAGTGGGGTGTCGCTGATCTGAACGAAGGCATTCTATAATGCATTAGAGTTAGGGCATCCTTAGTTACTAACAGTTTTACGACAAAAACGATCCTTAAAGTCAGAAAGTGATTAATTACTTGACAGAGCTTGTTTTCTAAAGGCAGAACAGATCCAGATATTCACATTAAGATTTGATGCTACATAGTTAGGAGAGATCAACATGACTCATAAATTACTTCTCACGATCTCAAGTATTTTTTTTAGCTTTTTGCTTTTTTCAAATTTATCGTGCGAAACCGTTGACAAAAAACCATCGGACTTTGAATCTCCCAAAGAGAGCGCTCCATTAGTTGGGGAAAAGGGGATCAAATCACAATGCGATGACTGGGCTGTCATTAATGATGGTATCTATAAATATGAAAACAATGTTTGGGGAGCTGATAAAAATTTACCCTATCAACAGTGTCTTCTGGAAAGAAATAAAAATGGAGAAATCAATTACGGTTGGAGCTGGAGGTGGCGAGGCAAAGCTCCGAATTGGGTTTTCAGCTATCCAGAAATTATCGTCGGCTGGAAACCATGGGGAGAAAGTCTACCAACTCACCAAGGCTTTCCTATAAAAATATCGGAGATTAAAACCTTAGATCTCAAATATAGCGTCGATCTTCAAGCTCAAGGAAGCTACAACCTTGCTCCTGAAATCTGGCTAATTAGCAGGAAACCAAAATCTTTCCCAATCAAAAATCCACAAAACTTAATCACCTACGAAATCATGTTTTGGATGGACTATAGTGCCGGTGCCACTCCCGCTGGAAAAAAGATGAGTGAATTTGAATTTGGGGGAAAACATTATGATTTGTGGTACAAGAAGGACCACAATAATTCTGGAGATACCGTTTCTTGGTCGATCTTATCGCTAGTGAGTAAAACAAAGCAACACACAGGATCTATCGATATCCAAGGATTATTAAAAAAACTCAACGAACTCGGTTATGATATCGACGAAAATGAATATGTTGCCAACGTAGAATTCGGTACCGAAGTTCATGGTATAAGCGACAATAGTAAAAGTCATGGATTTCTATGGATTAATAACTATGATGTGGTATTAGAAAGCTATTAGAAACAACCTAGAAAAAACTATGATGTTGAAAGTTAAGTATATTATGAAAAAATACTAACTATCTAGGGGAATACATTGTGTCCAAGTGGTCTAAGTAATTTTGAATCTATTCCTATCGTAGATACTCCTGATGCTAGAAATGTGGCATGGGAGTCATTAGAATTGGTTAGTCCCGACGGCTTTTGTATTATTGGTACTTGTGAGTTGATAATGTCAATTTGGAGAGATATTCATGCGACAAGTTCTCGATAGTTACGTAACCGTACATGTTTATAGAAAACCAGTGGACATGCGTAAAAGTTACGGTAATTGAAGGAATTCATTGTGCTTTAACAGACATTGTCTATTCAGATGAAAAGGTCACAGCTTAAGAACGGACTTAGGTAGGGAGTCTGAACATATCTGGATATTGAAGAACGAAACTTTATCTATACCGGAGCAAATTCATCCAAATATCTCCAAGAATACCTCCTACTAAGGTCATCTTGCTATGGATACCATCCAATAGTAACTATGACTGCTGGCATCTCTTGTTTGACTTTTTTCTGAATTGCCATAACGTGGTTCCGAAAATTAAATTTGGGCAATTAATTTGAGCAATACTTTCTTGTTTTCTAAAAATTGTACCTTGTTGGAATCACGTTGCCCTATACCCATTAAACCGGGATTTCCGAGGGAGTCTAAGATCTTTTTCATGATCTTCATAGGCTTTTTATCTGAGGTCAAAACTTGTAAATGTTTTTTTGCTTTAATGAGGCGTAGTCGCGATGCCTGGTATTTTTCAAACATTTCATTAACTTGATCTAACAACTCCTGAATTTCTAAAACCAGAGAACGATCCAATAGCTCCATAACTTTAACCTTATTTTTGCTGATACTTGCATCCAGAAGTGGCTGATAGAGTGCTTCTTTACTATTGTTTTCAAAGTATTCATACAAATACTTTCGTTCGATAATTTTTTGACTAGCTTGATCATAGTTGCCCGCCGCAACAGCTTGCGAAATTTCATTGTGAGCTAGAATAGTTACTTCAATTCCCGCTTCATCAAAAGGGCACGCCACGGAATTGCCGGAAAATAGAAATAAAATAGAAAACAATGATCTGGTGAGTATTTTCGTCCTAAACACGACTTATTTTCCTCATTTTAATTGTTAAGTACATAAGAGCTAGGTAGCCAAACCAACCCATGAGTTGGAGAAATGAAGGTTTGGCATCATAACCCAACAATACCTGAAAAGTCTTACCAATAAAGGAATCATTAGCAATTAGGAAACTACTATCATAGAGAGGCAAAACAAAAGTTGGTAATAATTCATTTCCTTGCATACCCTTTATTAACAAAGAAACTAGCCCGGCAACGATAAAGAGTATCAGTAAAGACGTATATTTGAAAAAACTTTTTAGAGGTAATTTTATAGTGCTTTTAAATAAGAGCCAAATACTGACTCCGGATACAATAAAGCCGATGGCAATGCCCAGAAAACTATCTTTTAAAGAAGTCGCACCATCCCCCATAATCAAGGCTAACGAGAATAGAACTGTTTCCATACCTTCACGAAAAATGGCCGTAAAGACAATCAGTAAGGTTATCCACTTTTGATTGGAAGAGAGTTCAATTTTTTTACGCATTGTCGCAGCCTCTGAATTGCGTTGTATCCAAAAGACCATGTAGGTAAGTAATACAATGGCAATAAGCAGGACCATCAAAGAAATATCATACTGTAGTTCTTCACTTTCAAAGCCATCAACTACAATAGTAAATAGAATACCAAAAACTACGGAACAAAAAATGCCAACAAAAAATCCACCCCAGGCATACTTTTTAATGTGAAAAAGTTCCTGTTTTTCGAGAAAAGCAAGAACTATCCCTAAGATCAAGAAAGCTTCTAAGCCTTCCCGAAAAGCTATGATTAAAAAAGCCTCCATTAGAACTGGTAACCTAATGACAAATTATAGGAATTCATATCTTCGATATTTTTATCTCCATTTTTGGTTGTCGCGTAATCAAATTTATAAACGATGGATGGTTTGTAAAAATAGTTTATCCCGACAGTTTTTAAAGTTCTTTCATGGCGATCGAGGTTGGGAACAGAACCTACCGTTTTATGCATGCTATCGACAAAATCATATTTAACAAAAGGTATTATTGATTTTTCGTAGTCCAGAAATGAGGCTATATCATAGCCAGCCTCAACAAAATAGGCCAGAGCTTCATTGGCAACTGGCGATTTCTTCGCTTCAAGAGCGCTTGGTAGGCTCTTATTGAGTAGCGTCACCTCCTCTGAGTTATCTAGTTTACCTAGCATATATAAAGCTCTTAGCTTTATGTTATTATCATCGTAAACCGCATGGGCATCCATGATTGTCACTTGAGCATTCACATCTAACTGAGATTTGTGGCGATTTCTTGCTGTATTCCCACCATAAATTGAAAAGCCGACGTGTGATTTAACAATATTTCCATAATCAAGCCTTAAAGCGAAAGCAGGACTGTTGGCATTGACAAACTCAAATCTTTTTTGATGCCCAGCCTTGATCCAGTTGGAAGAATCAAAAAATTCTGAATTCAAGCCATTGGTAATCGATGCCTGATAACTCAGTTCACCGGTAAGGTGACCATACATAAGAAGTCCAGTCTCATGCCAGGTATCTGGGATGATAGTGGTTTCCGAAAAGTTGCGTGTTGATGATAGATATAGAGTTGGCAAGTGTCTCAGAGAATTCAGCCCGACAGGGATAACCATGTGACCGACTTGCATGTTAAACCAATCTTTTAGAGTGATTTCAAGATAGGCTTCTTCGACGGCTACCTCACCACCCTTTTCAACTTCGTTTTCAAACTCGCCGAATTCATCCAAGGTATCGTATTCCATCGTGGAACCGGTGCCTCCATGTTCGAATTCGATCTCCGAAACTATTTTTATATTGTCATCAATGAGAAATCGAGGAGATAACACAAAGCGTTCGAAATCAATTTTTGATTTATTTACTGGGTCCTGTTGATAATTTTGCAGATAGTCATAATTACTAAAGAGAAAAGATCCATAACCATAAATTTCCACTTGGTCCATATCGATTGCATATAGAGGTAATGAAATTGCTAATCCACTAGCAAGACAAATAATTGCTTTAATCACAGATACCACCTTTTATAAACTTTCCAAGAATTTAATGAGTTGTTCCCTTTCGATTTTAGTTCGATTCATGAACTCTTTTTTGATCTCCTCAGATTCTCCTCCATGCCAAAGTATGGCTTCCTCTAGGGTCCTTGCACGACCATCATGCAGGAAACCAGCACCTGGATTTACTCTTTGTGTTAAGCCGATACCCCACAATTGTCTCGTTTTCCATTCCTTGCCACTAGCATCAAAGTCCCTTCTACCATCGGCCAATTCATCACCCATATCATGAAGCAACATATCGGAGAACGGGAAAATCAATTGGTTTTCGACAAAAGGTATGTGACCGCCATCCATGGAAAAAGATGTCTCTTCTCCAGTAACAAAGGAGGGTGTATGGCATTTTGTACAACCGACTTTTTCAAACAGTTCCCCACCTGATCTCACATCTGGATCTTTGAGATTTCTTCTGGCGGGGACATGCAATGTTTCTGTGTAAAACACAACCGCTTTGGAAAAGTCAATATCAGCTTCGATTTTACCTTCGCTCGACTCTTTATAGCTGGCAAATGCCTCGTCTGATTCCTTATAGCTTTGCATAAGGTCAGTTCCCTCGATACTTTCATCGGGAAATAGTGGGTTTGTCACTCCCATATCCCCACGCAAGGCTCCCAAGCCCTGATGGGTTGTTGTAGGAGCATTAGCCTTCCAGCCGTATTTACCTAGGCTGATCGGAGCATTAGTATCACAGTTATTAGCGGCTTTGCATTCATAATACTTTTCAATGTCAAAAACCATATTAGGCTTGCCAGATATACCATCACCATCGCTGTCTTCCGGATCGGCCAAGGCCAGGATGTCTTCATCTTTAATAGCACCGACTAACCCTAAGCCAAAGACCGGTTGTCCAATCCTTGCACCCAGGCGAACATCAGGTTGGAAAAGCCTGCTATTAGCACCTTCTGATATTGTGATAGGATTATAAGTATTTGGATCGTCAGGAGAGTCATAGGGATTATCGACAAAAAATAAAGGTTTTGATAACTCTATTTCCGTTCCATCCGGATATGTTATTGTTTTGTACTCATACTTCATCCACACATCTGCTTGGCCAGATCCTTGGGAAATAGAATTACCATTTTCATCCTGTCTGATCCCAGCAGATCCTCTATGGAAGAGCTGATCAGAAAAGTTGGGGACGGCAACAGGAGCCCCCCAATGGTTAGCTTCACTCTTTACCACCTGATTAATGGTATCGTTTTCAATGCTTATACGTAAAAAAATACTGGCATTACCAATTTTATAATATCCATTTGCATCCCTTAAAATGTAGCTATCTAGATTTTTTTTATGCTCTAGTACTGGTAGATTACCTCTACCATCTCTTTGGTGGCAGGCGTTGCAGTTTGTATTATTCTGCACGGGGCCTTTACCATCAAACAGCTTGAATGCTTCATCGGAAGCTGGTGCTGTGGTAAAAGAGGTTTCAAACGCAGCATCGCCCGTCAAATGCAAATTTAGCGCTTCCTCATCAAGATTTTTTGAGGGAACCGAATAAGCGTGCCCAGAGTTGGAATAGTTAAGGTCTGTCGTATCACCCCCGAGCTTTAGAGCATCTAAGAAATTTATGACATTGCTGCTATCGTTCCCACTTTTATTGCAGGATGCAAGAGACAAAAGCATGATTATTAAGTAAGTGTTTTTTATTGTAATATTCAAGACCAAATCCTAGTCCTTCTCTATGGTGTAAATGATACATAATCGGAATTAAATACGCCCTTGCAAGCTTTCCAAACTAGCTTGCAGCGCTGCTAAGGCATCTATTGCTTCTTGAATTAGCAATCGTCCCTCATCGCTTTTAATCTGATTTCTGAAAGCTACTGTTAATTCGTTAGCATCGATTTCGCCGTCATTGTCTTTATCGCTAATAGCTTTGATTTTCGCTATAGCCGTAGAAATCTTAGAGGTAATATCTTCGACTTTCGCTTTTTCGACTTGATTGATCAAGTCATCCATACCAGCTTCCCAAATATTTTTTACGCTTACTATATTATTTGTAAAATCGGTTGTAGAATTCCAGCTGAACTGCGACTCCACAAGACTGGTATTCTTGTCATTATATGGGTCACCAATTTTTCCGTTACCAACCTCATCAACAATACCGATCATTCCACCAAGCAATTCCTCGACAGCCTCTGAAGGTGTGAGAGCTTTGAATGTGTCGGAGTACTCTTCATTCCAAGCTTTGAGAAGGGTTTCGGTTTGGTTTTTCATCGATTGTGCTAAAGCATAAACATACTCCAATTGAATGTTAACCAAGCTACCGATCTCTCTTGTATTTGCCGATTCCCCATCCCCGAAAAGGATATATTCGATAGCATGAAAACCTTTGAGATCGTTAGCATAGGATTCCACCGAGTTACCTATTGCCCAGCCACCTAATGCCTTATCTAAATTCGACGTATCTACTGGCCAGCTATCAGTGGCCGGATCGACGCCAAGTGTGTCTACAGGTCCGAAAATATGCCCTTCCCCAGCTTCCCAATGCTCTCTTGCTGCCTTCCAAGCATTTTGAGCAGAAAGTAAATTTTCTGCAGTAGGGTCACTTTTTAATACGGCCAGTGCTGTAACTAGGCCCCCTATTTCAGTATTAAGACTTTCATAACCCGCAACAATCACGCTATCGGTGATGTTGGCGATGATGGCTTTGTTCGTCCCATTGTCGGCAATTCCACCGTCATTATTGCTGGGGCTATTATCTTTTCCGCAAGAAAAACAAAAGATTACTATACCGGCCATCGCTATTTTTATTGGTAATTCGATTTTCACGATTATAAACCCTTTCTCTATCTAGTTCAGCTCGTCAGAGCTTTTATGATATTGATAATCAATATTTTTCCCATTTTTAGTACCTAGCCTTTTTGAGACCTCTTTATTAAAAACAACGGTAAATCCCGGTAAGTAATTTAATAGATCCCGTAAGTAATTTCAATGAAAATGAAAATCAGTATCAATTTAAATTTCCAGAACGAACTTTTTCTGTCTTGAAAAATGTTATAAGTCTGAGTGCACACCCACAGGTATTAACCCCTTAGGATTAGATGTGGCGCGAGTGCACATTGTCGCCTGCCGCTGTTGTTTTCTTTGCCTTTAGCTACGAACTTTAGTGGTGAATATTTTAGGATTAAGCCTAAAACAGTCAATATCTTCAGTAACCTATTCGATTCTAGCAAGGATTTTAGGGATGTCTTATATTGAATTTTTCCGACCCAAATGAGAGTTATTGCTCGACGCACAGAAGGAACCAAGATCCGGAACAAGCAGCTCCACCGCTGTAACTCATCGCCTGATAATCCCCATTATAGGCTGAACCTCGCTGCCCAGAATATCCAGTCGCGGATATAGTCCCATTAACCGTCCATAGGTTGCAGGTATCTGATTCTGTCCAATCACTGGCAAGCCCTGACCAAAACCTGGGGTTGACTTGTGTACCCGAGGGGAGGATGTTATTGCTTAGATTAAAGGTAAACAAGCCTTCGTTATTGGCTGTCCCAATCACTGTACTACCGTCGCTTCCCCGAACATAAGTCTTATTTGCCTGGAGAACCCAGTCTACATGCTCAGAGCTTCCTCCTGAGCAATTCGCCGTTGAACAGGCGACACGGTTCGTACCGTCGACTATAAGGGCCTTGTAGACTCCTCCTCCGGAAGGTCGCCTGTTATCGGCTACGGTTTGGCAGGCATAGTCAGCTCGCGCAATGCCGCTTAAGCCTTCAGTATCGCTACCTGAGTCTGTACTGCTATTGTCTAAGATGTCGATGATATTCCCATGGTACTTGTTGTAAGTAAGAAAAATCTTTTTTGAATAGGAAGCGGTATAAGTCAACGATTGTGCGGCGTTTCCTGAATTACCTGCCAAATCTGTGATTGTTGTCAAATTTATATTCACAATAATAGTCTGGCCATTTGCACAGCTACCTCCCGTTAAATTTAAAGTTATATCTGATGTGTCGCTTCCAGAAATAGATTTAATCGAAGGAACTGTACAAGTACCGCTAAAGCTGATGTCACTGCTATCCATAGCAACGGCCTCGGAAAAAGTGAGATCGATACTCGTTGGAACACTAGAAAATGTCGAGCTATTAGCCGGAACTGCAGATGATAGGGTTGGGACGGTGTTATCAATGACTATCTGTGTGCTTTCGTTGGATTGCACAGACGTATTACCTGCAACGTCCATAGCGGTTGTGGCATCTACATGGACGGTAATGACGCCGTCACCGCTACATGAATTTAATTCGATGGTCCCGCCGCTGGCGCTATAGTTTTTCACGGCAACCGTGCAGGATGTGGACCCTGACACTTGACTTACTGTGATGCCGCCTCCGTTTGCAGTTAGAGTTTCTGTCAGTTCCGAAGCTCCCGAATAGCTGAAGCCAATTGAGACTGTATCAGAAGATCGCGCTTTGGTCTGAGACGGGATACCTAGGGATGCACTGGGAGATGAGGTATCAATCGTGAAGGCATTAGTCGGTGCAGAAACCGCTTGGTTACGTGCTAAGTCAATAATATCTAATGCCTTTATGCTTACTTCGAGGGTTTGAGTATCATTGCAGGTTGAGGCACCAAGGGAAAAAGTTGCTCGGGCATTGGAGTCGTTCATCTCGACACTTTCTACGCTGGGGAGGTTGCTACAGGTGCCACTCAAAACTAGAGAGTCGACTCCCAAAGCCAAAATTTCTTCAGAAAAGCTGACAATAATAGTTGTGGGAGGAGTGCTGATGATCGCAGTCGATGGAATCCATCCTTCATTCACAGGGGAAATGGTGTCAATGCTTAGGGTGGCACCGCTGACTGATTTCAAAGAAAGCCTTCCTTCTCCATCCTGTGCTATTTCTGCTGCTAGGTAAGGACTTATAGTCCCATTTCCTGTGCAGTCACTAATAGTAAATTTTGCAACTGCTTCTACCATATCGTTCCAGGATTTCAGGGAATTCAAACAAGACGGATCACCGCTTAGAACTTCAAAAAGCAGAGCGTTATCATTGTCCTTAAGTTTATCTGTAAACAAGATGGCTCCCAATTCTGCATTTGGAAAGTGGATTTCAATTTCTGAGGAGCTATGACTACCTAGTAAAGTAAGAGATGGGCTGCCAAGCTCTGGTTCTATCCCGACTGTCTCTTCCCCTCCTTCGGTAGCTGTGTTTTGGGTCTGCTGAGTCGCCACGTCGTAGGCAGCTCCATGACCTTCTTCATCTCTCACGATGACAACGAAGGAGTAGAGAGTATCGGCATCGAGATTGCTAGCTTTTAAGGTTGAGACGCCTGCCACTGCATCACTGGCTTCTGTCCATGTAGTTTGTATTTCCGCAATAGTTGGTTCCACCTCCGGCTCGTCTAAAAAATAGTAGAGTTGATAAGTGAGGTTTTCGGGGCTTGAAAAATCGTCAGCAGCTTGAGAGTATAGGACATCCAAGCTTGATGATTCTACATTGCTAAAGGAAAGGACGTTATCTGAAACCTTAGGCGCTTCGCTTCCTGAGGTAGAGCCTTCTTCCCCACAAGCACTTATGAAGGAGAGGTGTATTAGAAGAAAAATAGCTTTAGCCAAAATACCCCTCCCGGTGGCTTTATTGCATGTTAGAGTATCTCGGACTTTTTGCTCTGAGTTTTTAGTTTTTTATTAGATAGGGCCGGAGCAGTCAGGAGAATCTTTCTAAGTAAGAATAAAATAAAGACATATATGTTTTGTCGTGCAGTTGTAGATCAAAAATAACCTTCGTCTAGTAGGTCTCACCAACGTATGCAGTCTATTCCACGTCTTGATCGTGACCATGATTTGAAGCCTCATTCAGAGGCCCCATGTGCATCAATTTGAAAGTCGACTGCAAGGATAGGTAAATCGATGCTGTAAATTCCATTTCAAAAGTTCTATAACTATTACATAATGGTAGAACTTGGCGGGATCGATTAACCAATTTCCTATCCTGACTTTGCGGCCACTGGTACTCACAGCTTTCGGTGGATCGTATTTTAGACTTTTGATTGGATGGGATTATTTTTTTGCCAAATGGCATGCACACCATCCTCATTAAATGACCTAAGAAGTGCGGCAGTATCTTCATCAGAAGGTGATAAGATAATCTCTTCAATGCTGGTAATAAGAGGCTTATGCTCTTCAATAATATACCTCCTGCGCAGAGCGTACTGATCACTGTAAACATTTCCTAGGGTCATCAGAATTGCAAGAAGACCGAATAAACGACGGGAGCAAGAAGTTGATCTAGGTTTTATCCATAAAGCATCTTCTAAGATCGGGTAATGATTTTGTTAAGATGTTTTCATGGATTCTTCTATCTGGTCTGAGCTGCGAAGGCATCAGAAATTGACGTTCGAAAAAATTCAAAGAACGTGTCCCTCATACCGTCTCCAATCTGACCATTGGGGTCACCGCGCGAATTCATGATCACATTTACTACGGAAAACACGTAGGTGCTGTTTTCAGGGTTCTCTGGATCTGCCATCACACCACGAACAACGTTCGCATGCTTAAATTGCTCGCTAGGTGCTGTAAGAGTTCTGGCAGCGAGAAAAAAGTCAAAATTATTAGGATGAAGTCGGTACATGTTGAGGCGATGCGTTGAAACATCGCTAAACACAACTCTAGGGGCGAGATTCCGGCTTACGTCTGTCATCTGTTGCACTAAGAAAGATGTATCTGCATCACCTATGTTTTCTGGAGGGGGAAGAAAGCTAGGCGTAATTCTCAAAATTCCTCGACGATAAGGAATGGTAGCAATGGGCTCTTCAGCGATAATTGTAGGTACTGTATTCTTCGGAACTTTTACAGCATAGGTAATATATATCTGAATAAGCTGACCCTCTAAATCAGCAGGTTGAGGTACGTTTACTATGAAGTTAGCCGGGTTTCCTGTTCCCTGGTATGGATTAGAGTATATTTCTTGAAATGCTGCTGTAGGAGCGCCGTTATCGCATAAGACGCCTAGCTCCTGAGAGATTTCTTGTGACGAAATAGCGGTCACGTTAGGAATACCCAAGCAGAAGCCTTCCAAGGTTAACGGTACTTTATTTTCAACTGGTAAGGTGTAAGTGGTGCTCTGTCGCTTAACACTTTGATTATTAGATACCATACCCGAGTTTGCAGAGCTTCGGATAGACCAAAGGCTCAGGATAAAACCCAAAGCGAAAATTCTTATCCTCATAGTAACTAGACTCCTTTGTTAACAGTGTATGCATTCTTCATGCAACCCATAGGCCAACTAGCAATTGCAATTTATTTAGTGAAATTAGCATGATAATCACTGGCCAGAAATGACAGGATTTCATCAAGAGAAAGGTTTAGGGAAAGTAAGTCTATGAAAATATGTCCAAAAGGGTCTTTTCAGTATGTTTTTCTGTCGGTTCACTTCCCTTCCTTTTAGAAGTTTATTCAAATATAAAAGCATCGTGTGGTAGTCAGGCTTTTTAACTAATAAAGTAAGAAGCGAACTTATCAGTGCACTTCCCTTTTGGTATTATCTACCTGAATATATAGGACTGTCATTATCAGCAGTGCCTTGTTAGTTCTCTGAGTCTACAACTATTTCTTCAAATGTAAATGATCCTATATTTTCACTAGTAAAGATTGCTTGATACATAGCACATACTTTGCTTGTTTCATTACAGTTGGAAGCTAAATCCTTTAACTCACTAAGGGAGAGGACTTCACCAGGTTTTGGCAATATCATTTTAGAGACCAAAGGTAAAAAATCTCCCCTATCATTTTTCACGGGTGTATGACATACAAATCCACAGGTGCGATTAGGATCTCCATCATCGACGAAAATTATCTGAAATGGGTCTTGTTCTTCTATATTTTTTTCAATGGGAAACGATAAATCGCCTTTCTTTGAGGTAGTAGCTGTCGCGATTTCGCCCAATTCCAAGGAATCTTCACCAGGAACCACACTTAAAATTAATTTGTTATTAATTTTAAGAAATATTCTTGGTTGCGTTATACCTAATGATGGTTGCGCTGAAAACTGACTATAGGTCGATAGAACTTTAATTTCAGAGCTGATAGTTCTGATTAAAGTTTCAATAGTAAGTGGCTTATCAAGGGTATTGATCAACTTAACCGTATCGGCTATTGAAGTTACAGATTCGGTCTGTTGTGATTCCTCAGCTACTCGCTTGTCCTGCTGTCCGCAGTTAATTGTTAATCCACATAAAAGCAAGTAGCTACCTATAACGTGTGTTTTCAATATAAATCCTCAAGGTTGTGAAGCCTGAGAATTGGCAGGACCAATTCTCAGGCTCTCGTTTTATAGTAGAAGATCTGCGTGAGGATTACCTCCCATGGCTTGAATGAGCGATGTGCTACCCTTGAGGGTTGCTGTGAGATAGCCCCAAAAGCCATCTAGAGCAGGGCTCCCTTGGACTAGGCCGACATTAGCGTTAACGCGCCCCGTGGTACCAGTATTTACATACTTTCCGATAACGGTTGCTGAAAGAACAGCAGCGTGATCAGATCCAGGCAGGGACCGAGCAAAGTCGCCCATGATAGTCACAACAACATTTCTATTGGTAGCTCCATCACCAGCAGGGTCCATCATGCGATCAGTAAATGCCCTAAGGCCCGGTAGAATATCGTTCTGCATTTTTTGGCGCACCCTTTGTCCATCTCTGTCACCATGGGTATCCCAACCATTGTCGGAAACTAAAATTACATTGGTATCAGCTCGAACCATAAGTTCAGCAGCCGCCATTTTCGAGGAAAAGCTATTAACAGCAGTATTTTGACCAATATCATAGGCAGTCTGCATTTCTGCCAAGCTAAATGGTTTTACAGGCGTGCTGAGAGTTTCAATGGCAGTAGAAAAACCATTGCGTACGGAATCTAATGACGCAGGATTACCCTCAAGACTGGCGTTAGACATATTCATAGATCCCTTTACAGCAAGGGCAGCAATAGCTCTATCAGGCATCGTGGGGTCTGGCGCTCCACCGCCAATGGCATCTACAGCAGGTCCCATGTCAGTCACAGTCTGTAAGGATACACCTTGCACCGTTCCATTGATATTAACAGGTGTATCCTGGCCAATATTGGCTGTTTTAATGGCTCCACTACCACCAAGGCCAGCAGCAAGGCTAAGAGGGGCCCATTGACCATCTTTATCTGTAAAGTTTGCTTGTCGTGCCCCCCCATGATTGGCAATACCGTGACGAACACCTACAGTTGCCATATGAGTTTGAGCAAACTGTCCTAGTGCCGACCAGGAGTTATCGACAATTAGTCCATTTCCTAAATCCAACATGTTGTTGGCATTGACACCAAAATCATTATTTCCTACAAAGGAGTCAGCGCTTGTGAACAGTGCGTTGTATCCACCTCTCAGATAAATGACAACCAGTGTAGCCTTTTCTCCTGCTTGTCCATAGGCAAATTCTGTAAAGGGAAACGCAAATGGAATAGATAGAGCTCCGGTTGTAAATGCAGCATTTTTTATTATTTGTCTTCTAGTTATTTCATATATTTTATTTTTCATATTCATGTAAGCATCTCTCCTAGTAAGTGATAAACCCGGTTGAAGTCAAAATAGAGGCTAAGGTATAGGCCCATCTCTTGCTGGCATCGGGTTCATTTGCGGTTGCTACCATAGCAACTTCAATACAGGCCTTGACTTCGTTGCTGTTAGGATATCGATCCCAAGCTTTTTTCGCGAAAACGAGACATTCTGTTGCAGCGGATTCTGAAGTAGGTTCAGATTGCCACTTGGGATCAGTTGCCACATAATCTAAAGCCGATTCATATGCTGCGCGATAAGTCGCAAATATACTGATTGCGTTTGATGCGGGTTCGATATACCAGCGATCCGGAGCTTCGAGGAATGTTGCGGGATTATCCAGCAGTGATTGTGGGGGTGATCCCATGATCCGACCAAACTCAGAAATTAAAGCATCATATGGTTTAACGCGTGACCTATCACCACCTTCGGGGATATCTTTTCTAGTAATGCGACCTGCCGTTAATTTCACATTGCCAAGCCCAACATAAGTTTTCCCTGCTAAATTTGCTGAACAAATTAGCTCTAGGGGATCGATGTTTTCTTCTGATTCAGATTTTGTATTAGAATCTGCCACAAGACGATTAGGCTTGTTTAACTTGTTTGAAGAACAGGCAAATATAGCGAAAAAAGTAGTTATTATATATATGGTTGTTTTTATCATATTTACCTCCCTTGCTGACAGAACGATTTATTTTCAACGAGTGCTTTTAATCCAGATTGAATATTTCCATCTGCCTTTAATGCCTTGACGCACTTATCAAAGTCTGTTCCTTCACATTCATTTTCAGGACGTCCATAGAGGTATTCAAAGGCCAGGCGGCATTGTTGGAAATAGTAACCTTCCGATGCTACTAAGGCTTCAATCAGTTCCTTGTCATCTTGGATGGGCATTGCCGATTCATCACTTCCAAATAGCATTTTGGGGGTACCTGCTGTAGGGCTAGGGTCATATCTAATCACAGCGTTGTTTTCGTCTCGAACAACGCGAGATAATACATCTGCTACTTTGTCCAAGGCAAACCAACTGTCCACGTGACATCCACGACACGCTTTCCCTTCACGTCCTGCGGCTGATACATCAGCATCATCAGGCAAGGATAATGTTACAGTTTCTACGTTTAAACCTAATATATTATTTTGAATACGAAATGCTGTATTAATCCTAAGCCCTGCTAAGTCATTACCAGCATAACGCGCCATCCATGTGGGATTACGAAAATATCCTAAACCTTGGGGATCAACCTGCACTTGTATTAAAGGCTCTTCTTCAGTTCCAGCATTTACAATATTATATTGGCCTAAAAATAGCTCTTTCCACTCTAAATCATTTTCTAAAACATATTTCGCAAGGTGATAAGCAGAATCTTCTATTGACAATGATCCTGGATCATCATTAAATTTTGAATTGATGAAGCGAGCATACCTTTCAATAAATATAGGGTTCGTAAACATAGCATCTACTTCCGGGTCAGATTGCGGGTTTTTACTTTTAAGTAAAGTTGAAGATGATGCTTGTCCTAATACGGCAATAGATATTCTTGTCGCACACTTCACAGTGTTCGCATCTTTTTGTGCCATAATCTGAGTCGATGTCCCAGCTATCGCTAGGATAAATACAGTTTTATAAATAATCTTAATTTTCCCAAGTGACATAAATAATCTCCTCTCACAGTTAATGTTCACCTCTCTCCCTATTAATATCGAAATGGATAAACCTCTCCTACTCTTATTGAAGAAACATCGCATGAGATGCAATAGCAGGGCCAATTGAAGCAATTTAAGTATTGTGTAGCATATGAGGAATTTAT
>JBNKNM010000086.1:0-21288 GCA_050293845.1 Pseudobacteriovorax sp.
TGCCTGTTGTGGCATCTGAAGAATACATGGGAATATGAGTTGTCTGGCAATATCTGCTTTCTTGGATACATGATTGTTAAATTGACAGTTTTTAGGACTAATTTCCAATGACATTGATTGGTTGTTGCTGACTTATATGGATAAAGCTTCGTATGTGGAAGCGCTCCGTTCAAGAAACTCGAGCTTCGTATGTGGAAGCGCTCCGTTCAAGAAACTCCAAGAAACTCGAGCTTCGTATGTGGAAGCGCTCCGTTCAAGAAACTCCCATGATTGTTAAATTGACAGTTTTTAGGACTAGTTTCCAGTGACATTGAGTGGTTGCT
Organism: Pseudobacteriovorax sp.; assembly: GCA_050293845.1. Classification (GTDB taxonomy): domain Bacteria; phylum Bdellovibrionota_B; class Oligoflexia; order Oligoflexales; family Oligoflexaceae; genus DT-89. The sequence continues at coordinate 324 of JBNKNM010000086.1, forward strand.
GCTGACTTATATGGATAAAGCTTCGTATGTGGAAGCGCTCCGTTCAAGAAACTCCCTTCTTTCTCCCTTCTTTCTCCCTTCTTTCTCCGTCCCCCCCTTCCCCCCCTTCCTCCGTCCTCCCTTCTTCCCTTCTTCAAGAAACTCCAAGAAACTCTCCCTCTTTCCATCGTCCTCCCTTCGTTCTCCCTCTTTGGCGTAGGCCTACAAATATAATAACTTCAAGTATAAGACTGACCCAAAAAAGTACCTTAAAGTGCAATAATCCTTTAACAAATGAATCTATGGGGGATAACTATGTATGTAGTTATTGTTGCGAAAATTTGGCTTATAAAACGGTGTTATAAATTTCGATAAAGGAGATCAAAAGTGCGAAATATTTTAATTTTATGTGTCATATTAGCATCATGTGCAACGAATCCTAAATATGAAAAAAAAACTATATTTGAAGAAGCTAGACAGGAAATGCACTACGCAGTTAGGATGAAAGACTACAAAAAAGCTCTTCCTAAGGCAAAAATGCTTGCAGAGGAAGGGTACAAAGATGGGCAATTTGTATTTGCTAGCCTTCTGCTCAGTGGTGAATTTGTCAAGCAAGATATTGTTGAGGGCGCAGCATGGCTTAATGTTGCCTGCGAGTCTGAGATCAAAGACTACCTGGACTTTCGTGAAAAAATTTTTAGAGCTTTTAAGGGTCATTTCAAAGAAGTGATTGAGAAGCGCACAGCGGAACTTATTGTTAAATATGGTATGAAAGCAAAAAACATTGTTTGTAATAATTACTCGAAAGCTGGCAGCAATATAAAAGAGCGGCGATGTAAGAAGTTTCTACTCTAGTCCTGAAGTGGAAATTTCTCCCAATTTGGGATTTTTGGGAGCCTAGTCTCACACTGCTGGCGATAAAAAAAGTTTGATGTCAAAAAATAGTAAAGAGTGAAATTCGACTTAATGACCTTTTTGGTCGAAGGATAAATTTAGACTGATGGCATTATCGGTGATGGATTCTTTGTTGTTTCCTGTGGCGACGATTGATCCTAAAACCCCGCCAATACCAATTTCAAAGCGAGATATACGTATGGCAAAATCTATCCCGTACCTCACTTTGGGTTCATAGTGCCAAAAGAATAAAATGTCTTTCTCTAATTGGGATTGTACGTCAGGATTAAATTTTTCACTTGAGGCTACAGCTTCGATGGATCTAGTGTCGATATACTCATAGTTGGCCCATGGAATAATGGAAAAACTTTTGAAAAAATGAAAGCGAAAATTGAGTCCTAATTCTACAGTGTTAACACTGTAACGCTTTACTATTGGTATAACGCTCGGGTTAACGTTAGAATTAGAGAAATACTCTTCTACATAGGTATGCTTTGCGTTAGTACTACGCCCCCCTAAAATAATTGTAGCTCTTAGCTTACGACCCATAAGATTGGGGTAGGGTACAAAGTATAAAAATAGACCAACTTCGGTATATGCTAGTTCTGATTCTTGGTCAGTTCTTTGATAGGTGCCATTGAAGTCATAAATATTATTATAATCGACCTTGCGCTCCCCACGACCAACAGAAAAACCCAATCCGATATTGCGTAGCGAAACAGAAATATGTGGCCTCGCGGACCATCCACTCACCTTTAATTCTGCTGTTTGGGTCGTATTGGGAATGTAATTAGGATTTTCTGTGTCTGGAGTAATGATATAATTAGGATAATCAATACCAAGGGCGTAATTGATGGTGTTGAAGTTTGGGTTTATATGAGTAATAGGTGCTGAGCCGTAGACTGATCGGTTATCCGTGCGACTGTCAATAAACTGCGTTCTCAGACTGTCCTGGCTTAACAGGTTTTGACCAGTCAACAGTTTTGAATAAAGCAGAAATAGTAACACTATTAATTTCATCGCGGATCAAGCTCAAAAAATAAACGCCATCTCTGCGGGCTATCGGATGCGTTTAGGAAAGCATTTAGAAATAGTTATAAACTTATGCCTGAAACTAGAATTTATCTGAAATGACTAATTCCAAAGAATCAAAGGGTTATAACCGAATAGGGCGTGTGGTATTTCTTCTATGGGCTAGGCTTTGCCCTTCCATTTCTATAATATTACCGATGGTAAAAATTCTACGCTAGAATTTTTTGACTCGATTATTAGCGGGGAGCTTTTGGGTTCCGGTTGCTTTTATGGTTGGTAAAACAAACATAGGGGAAGGCATGCTCCCCGTGAGAAAACTTAACTTAAAAGTGGAGTCCTTTTTTGATAAAAATCTATTTAATCCTCCAAAAAGCACCCATACTGTAATTCCAAAAAATCTAATTTTGAGGAGTCTAATATGGATTAAACATGGAATATGGTGATTCATACAGCTATGAAAGAACAAATCTGACCATGTGGTTTGATAAACGAAGACATACAAAGTGAATCTGAAGAACTCATGGCATGATTGTAAATTACCCACAAAACATAGGCTAAAATGCAAATGTTTTACGACCAGAACACAAAGTAAATAGAGATTTGTTACAAGCAATCTTTTACTCATGTCAGTTATTTAGGTCCACTCCCTTACCTTGACACTGACAAAGTAAACTTCTTCTATGAAGTTTTTTATGCTGTTCTTGGATAATATTGATTGATGACAGTTAGGCACTGACTAGCTCCTGGGCATAAGAGGCCTTGTAAATTCGGAGGTTTAACTAGGACAATATTTTGCATATTCCATTCCATGACCCTAACCGAGGACTAAACATGAAAATAGTCACTTTACCCTTGCTCTTGACCCTGATGATCTGGGGATGTAAGAAGAACGAATCTGAGGAGTCTCAACAAGATCCTAGCACCGATAATTCGGAGCCCTTATCTGGCTTTCTTGCCTACTGTGACGAGCAGATGCAGGCTGCTACAGCGAACGATATAACAGCATTGCAGGAATTATATGATACCGATTCATGCACAGAGCTTGATATTAAAATAAAACGCTTCGATTTTCTCAATTTCTATGAAATTCCCCTACCCGGCATTGGCTTTTTGCAGTTTTATGACCATCTCAAAAATCTCAATATTGCCAGGACCTTTGTATCCGACCTCAGTCCCATTGCTACCCATGTTCATTTGGAACGGCTCAATATATCTGAAACGCCGATCGCAAACATTGAGGTTATCGGAAGCCTAACAGATTTGCAGGTACTGAACCTCTCCTATACCCCAGTTCGCGACCTCAATCCTATTACAAAGCTTACAAATCTTCAGGCCCTAAGTCTGGCACGACTTGAGATGGAAAACATTACGACTCTAGGTGGGCTAGTGAACCTGACAAACCTCGACTTATCTGAGAATAACATCTCCGATATTTCGCCCTTATCAGATCATGAAAACCTGCTTTTTATCAACTTAGATGACAATATTATTTCCGACATATCACCCCTTGCCAAGTCCAAGGGTTTGGAAGAACTATTTGTGAATCGCAACGATGTTATTAATGTGGAAGTGGCATCCAATTTTGCCGAATTAGAATTTTTTATGTTTGCTGATAATCAGATCAGCGATATTTCTCCATTGTCAACGCTGGAAAACCTTTCCTATCTTGACCTCAACGGCAATCAAATTGCTTCCCTTACTCCCATTAAGGCTGTACCCATTTCATCGGAGTTTCTGATGTCCAGAAACCCACTAGGCACTACGATCCCTAAGTCGCCGGATAATTGCCCCCAAGATGAACTGACATCGGCTCTCATTGCAGGATTTTGCGCAGCCGACTGAAGTGATATTTTTAAATTTATCTATAATGAGATTTTTTTAATGCCTTACAAGTGAGTCGTACACACCAAAACCGATCTTACAGTCGTATTTTCTATCTTCTTCATTATCTTCAGCGTGTGCACAGTCAACATCAAAGACCAAGTACTTGATTTGTGGATCTTGTTCCTTTTCGATAACTTTTGCAAGATCGCTGCGACCTATCACATCAGTGACAGAGCTCACCATGATACTGTCGTTCATCTTAGTTCTTATATGGTAGCCACCACCCTTAATATCAATTTCAAAGGAGACCGTTCCTTGTGGGGGTGTAGAATAGCGATTGGCATCAACTAATGTAGCAGGGCGATTAATATTCCTGTATATACATGACTTTAGATAGGATGACTCTTTTTGTAACGCATAGTTCATCCGGTTGGTCAGGGTACTAGATTGGGTAACGTTGGATAATTTTGGCAAGAGATCTTTGATTTTAGGCATTGACGGCTTCAGTTGAGATTTTGGACAACTATAATGGATAATACCCTGATCATTGACGCGAGATGCACCGTTTAATGAAACCCGAAAATCCCACACCATCTGACAATCATTTTTTGGCCGCGTTATTTTAATCATACCGTATTTCACAATGTTTCCGTGAACGGTATTTGCTTCCCAAAGTAGCTGCAACTCCTTATTTTTTTCTATTCGTTGCAGATAAGCTATCGACGGCACGGTAATGCCGCTACCTTCCTTCATAAAGTATATGCCCCGTCCCCAAGTTTTAGAAACATTGGATTTAAGAATGATGCTCTGCTTATTTTCGGTGATCCAGAATTCGGTATTTTTATGTTTTGTATTTGCTTTAATCAGTGAAAAATTCTTACTAGGAAGCTCATTTCGTAAGTCCCCAGACTTAGCTAGCACTGGCGAAGAAATAAGTATAGTTATCAACAACAATTTGTCCATAATAGCCCATCTCCTGAATTTCCATTTGACTCAGTGGTGGCAGAGGTACAGCACTCGGCAATAGGCTATAGTTCAACTTTAGTTATATGTCAAACACAACTTACTCATTTATATGTGATTGCGATCATCCTGAGAGAGGCTACAAAAAAAGTATCCACAGTCCCTTGACTAAGCTAGACAATGAAACCAAGTCTGTGGCAAAAGGGATAGGCCTTAGAGTCTAAAATGATCCAATTGCCGCAGATTTACCGGGAAACATTCACGAAATTCCTAACCATATCAAACCTATAACTATGATATCACCGCGTTTAAAAATATGGATTAAAAAATGCATATTAAAAGATAATCACAACAACACCTCAAAGACTTAAAGGAATGGTTCTGCGTGTAAGAAAGGAGGTCGATCATGAAACGCTTTTCAATCAACAATCCCTTCATTGTGCTATTTACAGCATTTGGCTTGCTTCTAGTACCACCAATGCTTCAGCAGTGTGGTAGTGATCAGAACAATAAGGAAACTGTACCATGGGAATTAAGTTCTATCCCTATCAAAGTAATTCCTGCGGAAGATAACCAGATCACGGATGCATTAAGCTTTCAGTTCCAGCTAGTTGGATGTAAATCTAGTTATACGATATCAACTATCGATACCAGATCAGAAAAATTTCATGCCTACTTAGAAGATTCTGGATGTCGTGTAGAGCTAGTGAGCGCATTCGCTGAAGATCTTAGCTTCGAAGTATTGGAGTATTTCCCAGACTTTGCAGTTGGTAGTGAAGCTCTCCTCTATCACCCTAATGATGATGCTTTGCAGTTATCCATAAAAGTTGAGTCACAACTCTTAAATCCTATCACTGCCAGGGATAAGGTCATTTACACATATAGTTATCGCGATACCCTTGATGCAGAACACATTGTGAATGACGGAGAGTTTCAAAATCGTGATGTTGCCGAAGAAGACAGTTTCGATCAAAACACAGATGAACCGAGTGAAGGTGATAAAGAGCCTGACGATGCTATTGTTAGCATTGAATATCCTATGATTCAAAGGAAAGGGAAAAAGCTTAAACCTTATAATTACATCTTGGACGGTGCTGTGGAGATGGTGGATACCAATGAAGATGATCTGGTCGATAGTTGTCGAATCACAGCATTTGGAAGTCAGATTTATGATTCTGAAACCCCTGTTATGATCGAAAATGGCTACTCAGAATTGTCCTGTTCACTACTGAATCAACCTGGGGACATCAGTGCTTCCCCATCAGGTTATGACAAACTGCACAAAAGATATAAATATTTTAAAAGGCAAATCCTATCCCCATTAGATTTAACCTCAAACTGATGGGGATAGTCATCCCTAAATAATCTTCTATTCTTGATCCTCCCCACCCAGGAGGATCTTTTTCGTCTAAAAAGGATGATCTGTTTTCACATTTGCTTGAAATGTAAACGATATATTTCATGGTGTTCCTGAAAGGGTCCCGCATATTGAAAATCACAGCTTTTATAAAGTCTTTTCGCAGTCTCGTTTTCTACATTGACAACAAGTCCGAGAAATTGCACTAAGGGAAAGTTTTCGACAACATAATCGACTATGAGCTGTATCGTTATTTTCCCATACCCCTGTCCCTGATAAGGCAGCGAAATCGCCAGAGCAGAAAGGGAGCAAAGAGTTTCATCTTGGGAAACGATTAGGCGGAAACAACCTACGATGTTTTCATTATATTTTACAGCAAATCCCCGTACTTGCTTACCAGAGATGGGATTGAGTAGGCAATCAACATGCCTCCCAATTTGTTCCTCATATGCTGCCTGGGTTGGTGAAATGTCGACATCTTTAATCAGTGATATATTGCTATCACTTAAAGGGATCAACATCCAGGATGCTTGATTCATTTACTTCTCCTTTAGCTTAACGTTTCGTTTTATCACTCAAGAGATTTTATACACGAATCATTCTAAAAGTTAGATTAGTGTGCGGTTCATTCACTCGCAGCCTTTTGGTAGGCTGTGCTGCCAGTAAGACTGGATTTTTCCTGCCATAATCAATCAGGAACTCAATTGACCACGGTATTGAATGGCCCAGCTAACGTCATGCTAAATAGCAGAGTGCACCATTGAGGTAAAATTCACACGAACAGAAACGGGGCTGATAATCGAATTTGCAGATGATGGTAAGGTATCGCTACCGAATTGATCGATCAGAAAGCTGTGAGCCAAAAGTTGATTTTGTCAACAGAACCAATGTCTCAACGGGAGCGGGAGGAGCTGATTTTTTACCTGGTCTATCGACCACAATAATCGATAGCCAGGTTTCGGGTCGGGGGATTGGTATGTTCGCAATCAAAGAAGCCATCAATCGCGACGGTGGTACAATTAAGATCGAAAACCGCCCTGGAAATGGGTGTAATTTTTGATAACATTGCCTATTACTAGAGAGCCTGTCCTATGCCAGCTGAAGCAAGCTAAAACTAGCAGCGTTTAATGATTAAACAGAAGCGTTCCAATAATTTAAGCTACTTATAGTGGATCAGGATTTGCACTGTCCTGAGCTACAAAATTAAAAATCTTGTCATCGAAAAAATAACTTTGGGACTAAGGACGTTTCGAAATGACTAAACTCTCTTATTTATTAGTATTTCTAGTGTTAGGCTGTGGTAATCCCAAGGATTCAGAGGAGAACCAAGAACAGATGCAAGCCGGAGCTGAGGGCAACGATATATCTACTGTTGCCGATGATCTCGACACCCCATTTACTGAGTATTGCCGCTCCCAAGAGCAGGGCGCAGATATATCAGCTTTAAAAGAGACCCTTTATGCGGACCATTGTTCCCAGCTACAGCTTCGTTTAGAAAGCAGCCCTAACCTTGTATTAAACGGAGCTGCGGTTACAAATATCGAAGCCCTCAAATTCTTCGATCATCTTGAATCCATCGACCTGCAGCAGACCAACGTCTCCGACCTAGGTCCTTTGTCGTCCCTAAGTAAATTGAAAAGCTTAAAGATATCTGAAACTAAAGTCACCGATTTATCACCTTTAGCTACAGTTCAGAGCCTCCGCGATTTTGAAGCTGAAAATCTTACTATTCAAAATCCAACGGCCCTTGGGGGATTATCTGATCTCAATATCTTGCGCCTTAATAATAGTGGCATCAGCGATGTCTCCTTTCTTGCTAACTTAAGCAATTTAACGGATCTAAGAATATCGAATAACAATATAAGTGATCTAACACCCCTATCTCAGTCAACGAGCTTGGTTTATATTGAAGCAAGCGACAATAATATTGCCGATATTTCGGTCTTAGCTAACCATAGCAATCTGCGGGAATTTTTCATGTCAGGTAATGCTATTACCGATATTTCTCCTTTGAGTGGTTTGACAAATATCGAGTTTATAGAAGTGAGTGACAACGGTATCGTAGATCTTACTTCTTTAGCGGGGCTCACTAAGGTGAAATACCTTTTGCTGGATGGTAACGGTGTGGAAAGCCTGATTCCGATTAAAGGCCTAAGCATAGGGTCTGAGCTTAGCGTGGAAGAAAACCCCTTGGGGACTACTGTAGCTAAAACGGAGGCGAACTGTCCGACAGATGCCCAGACGAGCACAGAGATAGTGCGTTTTTGCCAGAACTAGAGCAAAAGGTTTGCAGACTATAATGATAGTACTAAAACTATACCAGTTTCCAAGTATTTTAATATAGGAAGGGTCATATGGAGGCTCAGTTTTGACCAGCAGCTGTCATGCAGTCCACCAGTTGATAAAAAAATCACATCCAAAATCCGATGGTATCTGGCCTGTTTGGAAGAAATTTAAGAAAAAAGAAAGACTGTTGAACAAGGTCAAGTCATCTATTTGGAAACTTTAGGTAGCTTTCTCGATAAAGACGAAATATCGATGATGGAGGGGTTTATCAAGGATTCAAAAGATACTATTCAAAAATTGTCAAGCTATTACCCGAGAGTAGTATTTGAAACAATAGATGGGATACTGCAATAACTGGCAGGAGGTAGGAAAGGATTTTTTTTCCTTTCGATTTTGACTATCAAATCCCTCATATAGACAAGGATGGATTACGTAAACCCCACATTCCCGCGAAAATTTAAGATGTTCCATAAATTTCGTAGGCATATGGTTCAAATAGTTTGATAATCTTGAGCCTCAAGTCGTTTTATCGAACGTTCAAATGGCGAATGTGACTTAAACAAGTTCTTGGGCATTATCGGCTATTTATGAACTGGCTCGATTTTAATGCCAAAAAATTGTATAAATACATAAATCAAGTACCTTTGAGAGAGGTTGTATTAGATCAGATGACGGTCTATTTTTATATAAATAGGTCGGCTGTTGAACAAATTTTAAATGATAGAGTCGTTGAGAATTTCGTTAGTGGGATTGAGGTAGGAAAGTCAATTCAGCAGCGATTTCCGGATGGGGCTTCAATCGTTCTAAGCGGGAATATCCCCCATTGGATTCAAAATAAACTAGAGCCTGCAAGTTGACTTAATCACGCATTTGATGAGTTTAGTAACATTGAATATTATTGGCACAAAGTTGTTGATGTGACATTCGGCAGTACAATTCCAAAAATGATCATTTAGGAAATAATCAAATTAGAGATAATAACTAAAACTAGGAAAATCCCCCAGTTCTAGTAAGGACACCGATGAAGATTCCGACTTCAGAGATAAGGTTACTCAGCTGATCAGGCGAAACGTCATATTGTTTTAGAATTGAAAATCGTTCCATCTGCTCATTGTCGAAAACCCCATGTGTCTAGGTACTTGTCAGAGGTTTTCCTTAATCCAATTATACACATCATCATGATGGGTTTTAGTTTTAACCTTATCTATAATATGCCTTAAGCGTCCATCAGAGCTTATGATGAAAGTTGTTCTTACTATTCCCATATATTCGCGGCCATAATTTTTTTTCAAAGCCCAGACCCCATATTTTTTGGCAATTTTATGGTCTTCGTCAGAAAGTAATGTGAAATTCAAACTCTCTTTATCAGAGAATTTTCGCAATCTTTCAACCGAATCAGGGCTGACCCCTAGAACAACAGTACTGATTTTTGCTAATTCTTTTTTATAATCGCGAATACCACATGCTTGAACAGTGCATCCAGGTGTCATAGCCTTAGGGTAAAAATATAGAACAATATGTTTTTTATCTTTATAGTCTTTTAAACTTACTTTTTCCCCATCTTGGTTGTAGAGGGTAAAAGCGGGTGCTAAATTACCGATTTTTGCGGGCATAACGTCTCCTTTTATCAATCAACCGGCTATACTGATGTTTGTAAAGCGGATTTGGGGTGCAAAAAAAGTTCGTGATGAGTTGGAGTGAACCTTATCACCAACAGCAACAATTGATTCTAAAAGCTGAAAAAAGTTTCCTGATATTGTAACATCCCTCACATACTGATGAATCTCTCCACCCTTATAGTAGATACCTTCAATTGCCAGTGAGAAATGTCCGGAAATGGGGTTTGTTCCTGAATGAAGGCCCTTGAGGCCAATGACTTTGATATGATCCCCTGCAGAAACATCTTTGTCTTTAGTTTCCCCAGTATTGATAACAATATGAGTCCCTCCTACACCAAGGGCTCCTTTAGGAGATCGGGCTCCATGCCCCGTGCTTTTTATATTAAAGAAGTTCGCTGTTGCCGTATTATGATAAAGACTCTTTAAAACTCCTTTATCTACTAGAGTGAGCTCGGAGCGAGGATGGCCTTCGTCATCGAAAGAGCTATAGTAGAAGCCTTCTTTATACTGGGGGGAGTCAGTAATTGTGATTAACGAGCTGGCAATACTTTGATTGATTTTATCTTTGAATCGACTTTTACCTTCCTTAGCAGCTTTTCCAGAAAAGCAACTCGCAAAACATCCAAATAACTGATCGAGCTGATCGGAGGTAAAAATAATATCGTATTTACCTGTGGAAACTGGTTTGCCACCAATAAGGGGGAGGGCATATTGCAAAGAGTTGGACACACATTTTTCAACATCTAATTGTGAAAATAAACGCGCATTGTCGAACTCTCCGTACATGGCTTGGCGTCCTCCCTCTTCGGCTAGGACGGAAGTATAGCAACTAAATATTTTTTCTTGTTGTGCACAGTATGTCCCAAGATGATTCATATAGATTGATAGGGACTCTCCATCTGCATAAGAATTGTAAGGCGAGCTTTTAGCTCTTTTGTCTCCTCCCAAAATATTCGATTCTAACTGGAGTGATAAATCGATCTTACTTTCGATGGGAGTATTGTCTTCTTGGTATAGAAGAGGGTTGGATTCAGTAAAACTTTGTTCTGCTGGTATGCTGATAGTTTGATATTCATCAATCCCTGAAAATTGAGAAATCTCTAGGGCTTGGCTAACCATTTTCAATACAGCATTTTCTTCTAATGATTCAGAGTAGGAAATACCAACCCGTTGATCTTTGATGATGCGAATACCTAAAACATTTGAGCTGGTTACTTTGAATCTGTCAATTTCGCCATTTTGAGCACTTAGGGAAAGCGACTTTCCATTAGCTGCAATGATATCACAACCATCAACATTCTGATCCAAGGCAAAATTGATTGCTTTTTGACTTATGCTTCTTAGTGTATCTTGGCTCACGATGCCTCCCCTCCTACTAAAATTTCATCGACTTTGATGGCAGCTTGTCCCACTGTTACGGGAATTGAGCCACTGACACTGCCGCACATTCCGGGGGCCAGTGAAAAATTAGAGCCGACCATACTTATTTTTTTGAGAGTGTCCGGACCTGAACCTATAAGGGTGGCTCCTTTAACAGCCTCTCCTACTTTTCCATTTTCAATGAGATAGGCTTCTTCAATGGCAAAGTTGAAATCTCCTGTACCGGGAGTCACCGAGCCACCTCCCATAACCTTTGCATAAATCCCATAGTCGACCGAATTTATTAGCTCGTCAAAGGAGTAGTCCCCCGGTTCAATAAATGTATTGCTCATACGTGAGGCGGGAGCAAACTTGTATGACTGACGTCGCCCTGAACCGGAGCATTTATAGCCTGTCTTAATCTCACCCATACGATCCACTAGAAAATTCACAAGCTTACCATCTTTAATGAGTTGTGTGCGGCTAGTTTTCATGCCTTCATCATCGATAGCTGCAGTACCCCACATACCATCTATGGTGCCATCATCAACGGCGCTTACGGCAGGATTTGCAATCATTTCCCCCATTTTGTCATGGAATACAGAAGCTTTCTTTTCAACTCCTGTTGTTTCTAGGAGGTGGCCACAAGCCTCGTGGAAAATCACACCACCAAAACCATTATCGATAATCACAGGCATCTTTCCAGCAGGACAAGGCTTGGCATTGAGTACTGTAATGGCTCTTTGGGCCAGCATTTCGGCAAGCTCCTCCGGATCTAAGCCTTCTATATATTCCCAACCAAAAGTACCACCAGGTCCAGCATAGGCGCGCGATTGCTCATTGCCATCTTGTGCAATGGCGGAAGTAGAAAGCCTGGTGTAATGTCTTTCCTCAGAGACCATAAGATTTTCAGAATTAAATATTTGAATATTTTGCCAGCGTTGAATTGCGGAAATATCAACCTGAACGATCTTATCGAAAGTTCGCAATTTTTGGTTTAGGTTCGCCAAAAAATCAACTTTTTTGTTAATGGGGTACTCAGAGTTCAAACCATGGGTGGCTGTGGCGGTATGCTGTATCATATCCTCTGTGGCAAAACTGAGAACTTGATGTCCGGACGTAGCTTGCTTGGCATCCTGGGAACAGAGCAAATTGGTGATCCGCAACAGCTCCTCACGATTCATCTGGTTAGTATACCCGTACAAGGCTTTGTTCCCAAACACTACCCTGATACCAATACCAAAGTCGGTGCCGGTTCTGATATCCCTTACCTGACTGTCACCAAAGGAAATGGCAGTACCGATATTGTTTTCAACGAATATATCGACAAAATTGGCACCCTTTTCCATTCCTGTGGCGATGATGTCTTCAGCTACTTTTTTATCCAGCATGATCTCTCCTGAGTAGTAAAACTCCCTAGCTTTACTATACCAAACGCAAAAGTAAAAGCCTCCTAAAAAGAATGACATTTTTACTTATCAAACTTGCGTATTTTTACTATCTGGACTTAATTCGGTACGCCGTAAAACATCTTCCTTCAGGTGGACGGTAGCAGGTGCGAGTTAACTTTAGTTAACGGTTGGTATATTAAGGTTGAGTGCTCTCAAAACTTTCACTAGCTTGGCAGTGTCCCGCAAGGAACTACGCCGTAGGTCCGACGGTTAGGGCTTTGATAAGTCACCCACTTCAATAAGAATCCACTGTCTTCAGTAGCAGAGGTTCCAAAGATTAGTTAAGTACTGCTATGGGAGCTCCGGAGATGGATAGGAGACTGTTTGTAGTAAGAATAGCAGCATCGCCACTGACGGCTTTATTTTCAACATCAAGCCATATCGCCATGGAAGATATCTCATCCTCGAACGTAGTAACAGGCATTTCAACCAGATTCCAGACCCATTTTTGTTCTTTTCTTTTGAGTAAGACAAATTTTTTCTCGCTCGTCAAAAACCAATATCCGCCATCATTAGTCTGTCCAGATGACACTATTGCTCCCACATTTTCGTAGGGAAGCTCCGCCTTAAGTTCGTAGGCTGAAGCCACGCCGTTGATAACGGAAAAAAGACCTATATAGTTACCCATTTCCAGTATCAAAGATTCTTTGGTGATCCCAAGAACACGCGTACTTTCACGATTGCCCGAAAGCTTGGTTAGATCAAAATTGAGCAAAACTATTTGGTTTTCTTCAGCATCATCAACAAATTTCCGCTTTGATACCAGTGTAGAGCTTACCATCCAAAGATCATCGTCAGGTAGGGTATAAATTTTACGTTCAGGGTATTCACTAGGATTTAGTCTAGGTAAATTGTCTTGAAGGCCAGCGGCATCACCGTAACTCCAAGAAAATCCGTCAGAACCAAACAAAACTATGGTGTTTTGATCGATTTTAGAGATGAGACTGATATTTTCAAAGTCTTGAAATTGTTCGAAATTAGCTGCTGTGGATAAGGTGATTCCAGAAAAATTTTGGACGGTATTGTCGACAATGGTATCTTCAACGCCGGTAGGCTGCTCACCCTTGACATCATTGTCCGCTTGCAGCGACTGTATAGTGCTGCGTTTACTGATTTCTTTCGCCCCTTCGTTGCAGGAAATGGTTGTTAAACAAAACCCTATGATAAGTAATTTTTGCACTTTTAATATCCCCCCGCAATCACTTCTCTGTTGTCACAAAATATTTTGACAAGACTGATTTATACTATCGGAAGAAAACGATGTAGATTTTAGTTCTGAGGGAGGATTTTGTAATTGTTTTTAATTATTATCCTAAGTAAGGGACTAAAACAGCAGGGAAAAGGGGACTTCCTAACGAAGTCTTACTCCCGGCTGACGCCGTCCCCGTGGCTTGAAATATGGTAAAAGAAATCCAGCTAAAGCTCCTAAGGCCACTGCCAGCAATCCTAACTTGATACCTTCATTTCGCTGATTGTTACTGAGGGTGGAATTTTCTTTTTCGATATTTTTGAGGCGCAAAGCCAGCTGCTGCTCCGTTTTTTTAAGAATCTCGTTTTGTCGATAAACTCCAAGGGTATCAGCAGCGGCTTTTTTGATATCTTCTAGCTTCTGTTCCAGAGCTTTTTTCTGATGCTCTAACGTCGATTTCTCATGATTCAATTGCTCTAGCTGCTTTTTCAATTTGAGCATGGTGGCTGTCAGTGGCTCTTGTTTGGATTCTACTGATTTTAGAGTGTCCTTGAGCCTTTTTAGCTCCATTTTGGCAATAGGCTCATCAACTAGGTATCGCGCTTTAACCCAACCAATAGACTTAGTATCGTCCTGTACGCGAACTTTGAGAAAATTACCAGTGGGATCTTCATCTAGGACGGAAACTACGGTGCCACTTTTTAGGTGCCTGATAACAGCACCTTGGTTTTCATCTTGAGTTTTTAAAGGAATATAGAGCACATCGGAAACATATTTGGTTGCAGCAAATGAGCTAAGACTGAGCCAGATGAGGGCGCAGACAATTGCTAGATTTTTGAAAAGCATTTTTTCTCCACAGTTTATTTCATCGTCTAGTTCTCAGAATACTAAACCAACTTTAGAAATCAATTTGAAACTATTTTTTGGTCATTGATTTTATGGGAAATCCTAGGTAACCTCTTGTAAAATAAGAAAATTGAGGACATACATGAAATTACTTATCCTGCTGATAGGGTTATGTATCGCTATGTTGTTTTCCTATCTACAGTGGATGAACAGTTCTGCAAGTCAGCGCGAAGGTGATCTCTTGCAAGTCTTCCCCATGGTCAAAGACCGCTACTCCCTTGTCATGTTCGGAGACTATGGGACCGGGTCCCCTGATCAACAGAAGCTATTTGAAGCTCTTGAATCCTATTGCTTAGAATATGGTATCGACGCCATTTTTCTATTAGGGGATAACATTTATATGGATGGGGTTGCTAGCCCCCGTGATCCAAAATGGAAGCAGGTCATTGAGGATCCATTTTCTCGTCTATGTATTAGTAAAGTTCCTCTCTATCCCATATTAGGAAACCATGATTATAAAGGTAATCCTGATGCGCAAATATCTTACTCAAGGATGAATAGCCAATGGAATTTCCCCAATCGCTTTTATTCCGTCAAATTTGGTGACGTCCTAGAAGTCATTGCACTGGATACCAGCTATTTAGATTATTGTGGCGATCAAGACAAATGTGCATTAGATTTTCTATTACAGCGTAAGTCAAAGTCTTTAGCTAAGTGGAAAATGGCTATTGGCCATCATCCAGCTATCAGCTCTAGTTCAAAACATAAGAATGATTTTTTAGGAATGGCTCTTAAGTACTTTACTTGCGACTTGAATGCCTATATTGCGGCTCATTCTCATCATCTGGAGCATCTAAACGACCAATCATGTTTAGCCGACTACTTCATTTCAGGAGCTGGTGGTGCTCACTTATACCCTGTTCATCAGCAACGTATGGAAAGTAACTTCGCAAAAGCAAGCTTTGGATTTCTTGCTTTTGATATCATGTCACGGGGTGTTGACTATAGGTTCTATGATACTAAAGGGAAGGTGCTATACCGGCACTCACCCTTTGCGGTAGCTCATCAGCAGGATGAACTGCCAGAAGACTCGTTGCCGCTGTAAAGTATTCTCATAAGTAGTCTTTAGTAAAATTAGGCAACTGTTTTGATGGCGATTATTTGATGCTATAGCAAGCTGTTACTTTGGATCGACTGAGGAATCTTTTTTAATTCCTATACAGAGTTGTTAGATCTTAAAGGGAAGTTTTTCTGAGAGTATATGACAGTTGTTTGTGGTGATTAGCTTTTCTTCTTCGATGTATTTAGCTATGGCATTCGTAAATTGAGGGTCATTGAAACGATGGAGGCTATACGTGAGGGTAGGGGAGAAACCGCGGTAAATCTTGTGCTCTCCCTGAGCGCCGGCCTCAAATTGCAAGATATTTCTAGAAATTGCGAACTCAATTAATTGATAGTAACACAGTTCGAAGTGGAGGTTTTTGTATCGGGAGTCACCGCCCCAATAGCGACCATACAGTTTGCATCCCTTAAAAAAAGCTAGAGATGCTCCGACAATGTCATGGTTGTGGACTGCTACAACAAGCAGGGTGTGGTTGTTAAAGTTGTTAAAGATAGTGCGAAAAAAATCTAGAGTCAAATAGGGTATTCCTTGCTTTTTGTCGATAGTTGTTAAATAGAATCGATAAAAAGTTTCCGCCCAATTAGCATCCAATTGTGCAGCAGTTAATAACCTAATGACAATCCCTTGCTGAGAAATACTTTCTCGTTCCTTTTTGATTTGCCGACGGCGTTTACCTGTCAATGTAGACAGAAAATCTTCAAAGGTTTTGAAACTTTTATTTATCCAGTGAAATTGATAACTCAAACGCAGTATGTATCCATATTTTTGCCATAGAGGTGTTTCTTCTTGGGGAACAAAAAGGTGATGAACGGAACTTACAGCAGCCTTTTTATGATCTTCCTCAAAAGCATCAAGCAGTGCCGTAATTTGCTCGGGAGAACTTTCCTTACTTGTCAAAAGTTTAGTACCAGTTGCGGGGGTGAAGGGAATCGCGCTGGTAATCTTAGGGTAGTAGTTGTAACCGTGGGCATAGTAGGCTTGGGCCCACTGCCAATCAAAAATGTATTCCCCGTAGGAGTTGTTTTTAATAAAGCAGATGAGCGCTGCCATTAATGTTCCATTTGCGAATAGAACATAGTGGTTTGGTGTCCAACCAGACATATCTCCTACACAACGAGTCGTTTCAAGAGCATTAAGAAAATTGTAATCGGTAAAGGGAAAGTCAGGATGCTCTAAGCTATGCCAATTTTCCCTATTTACCTCACTTAAAGATTTGATTCGTCTAATTTCCATAGCTTTTCATCCTCAAATTCAGCATCTGTGTCGACAAGTCCTTTAAAAGTAGGTAAAGCATCATGCGGAGGTGCAAATGGCTATCGTAAAAAAATACCTTTCAAAAGACAAAACTATTCGTCTCGCAAGCATCGTTAGTACCCAGCTCGTACAGGAGGCGGTGTCTAATCAGGAAATATCAGCTTTGGCTTTGGTGAGTATGGGACGTCTGTTGACGGGAACGGTGCTTATGGCCTCACAAATGAAAGAAGATCAGCAAATTGGTGTATATATGAAGGGAGATGGACCTCTGGGCACTCTTTTCGCGGAGGCGAGCTATGGCGGGGCTTGCCGTGCCTATTGCGCCAATCGTGCAGCGACCTTCGATCTTGCTTTGCCGGTAGGCCAAGGGATTGGGAAGGGTGTCTTAGAGGTCGTGCGGGACTTGCCCTTTCAAAAAGAACCCCATCGGGGTACTGTAGCAATTCAGACGGGGGAAGTAGGGGATGATTTAGCCTATTATATGCGGCAATCTCAGCAAATACCTGCAATTATTGCACTTTCGGTTACTCCTCAGGAAAACGGATGTGAGGCTGCCGGTGGCTACATACTGGAACTGATGCCAGGCTATACTAGTTCTACTATTGATTTGGTAGAGGGAATCCAGATGCAAACCCCTCCCATTAGTTCCTTGGTGCGACAAGGAGCTGAAGCTTCTGATATTGTTTCCGATTTTCTTATTAATATCGACTTTGATGAGGTTGAGCACCCGCACCCAGCTGTGTATCAATGCCGCTGCTCGTTGGAACGGATGGAACGTTCCCTATTGACATTGGGAGAAACAGAACTACGATCATTATTGCATGTTAACGAAATATTGAAAGTTACCTGTGAATTTTGTGGGAAACCCTTCGAGGTTCATCAAATCCAATTGCAACGCCTATTAAATTCAATACGACGTAAATAACCGGAATCCGCAACATTCATCGCTGCTACGTTATGCCAATCTTACGAAGTCCTCAACTATCTAGATACACTGTGTTTTATTAAGCCTGCCCAGCCTTGCACCTCGTGTTTATCGCATCCCTTAAAACATGGGATGTTTTGTAAACTTCCCGATTTGGGAAATAATATTGACCCATCAAAGAGAGGCTCTCATAATAGATATAGCTTTGCTAGTAGTTGTCATACCCGGAAAAAAACGACTATCAACTAGAAAGATCATTGATCCGAGCTTCTTATTGTTCGCTCATCCACTTGGTGTTAATTTAACAGGATGATGATCATCGTTAAAGAACCACGAAAATTCAGGATACCTCTACTTTATGTGGCCCTAGCCGTATCCCTCCTAATTCATTTACCTATTCTACTGCTCCATATTGTAAGCATGATTCCCATAACAGAGGATCAGCTGCCCAGCACTGTAAAGATTAAAATCAGCGAGAAAAGAAATACCATCGTCGAAGCTCCTCTTCCTGAGACTGAGGAAATCCCTGTTGTTGCGGCAAAAGGAAGGCAAAATCACTACACTACACAAGAAACACGATTGCCCCCTTCCAAAAATCATGAAAAGGGGGCTGATGCCTCACGGCATAAAAATCAAGGGGGAAATGGCGGAAAGATTAAGACGCAGGGTTACGGGGGGCTTCTGCCTAACGAAGGAGAGCTTTCTGCCTATAACGATTTCATTCCAGACAGTAGTATCCCTGTGGGGAAGGTACTGGACATAAACACTACGGACTATCGTTATATAGGCTACACCACTTCTATTCGTAAATCTGTGGATTTGGCTTTTTATAGTCCGCTATCAGCGCTCAAAAATGAACCTCACATTAGGGAGAAGATTCAATCTGGTACGAAAATGCGCTTTTCTGGAAAGTCCGTCGCTGTCATGACTATTGAGAAAAGTGGGCTCCTTTCAGAAGTGAAAATTGAGGAATCTTCGGGAGATAAGAAAATCGATGAGGAATGGTTGCGGATCTTAAATCTGGCAGCTCCATTTCCGCCTATTCCACGCTCCTTCCCAGAAGAAAAATTTATGATTCGTTACACACTTTACTATGATTATGTATTCCGGGAAGAGAAGAAAATGCGTCGATTTCAATTCTAAGCTTGATGTGCGTGGTAGCAAAAAACTGCTAGAATTAAGTTTTGTAGGATGAAAGCAGGGTGGTGTATGAGCGCGGTGTTACTTGAGATAGACCGCTTGTCGGTTAAGTTTAGAGGAAGGGACGGAGCAACTGTAGCTGTAAAGGAAGCCAGTTTCCAGATTCATGACCAGGAAACCTTCGCCATAGTGGGTGAATCTGGCTCCGGAAAAAGTGTGACAGCTTTATCCGTATTAGACTTGTTGCCGGCAAATGCTGAGATTAAAGCCCATAGGATGAGTTTTAAGGGGCAGGATCTTTTGACGAATGAGAGTCCATTGCAACGAAGGCTTCGGGGTAAATCCATCGCAATGATTTTCCAGGAGCCCATGACGAGCCTTAACCCCCTTATGACAATGGGGGCTCAGGTCATGGAACCATTATTGATTCACCGTATGGCAAATAAACAGGAGGCACGGGAAAAAGCCCACTATCTGCTTCACCGTGTTGGTATAAAGGATGTTGACAAAAGCCTGAAGAAGTATCCCCACGAGCTGTCTGGAGGGCAGCAGCAAAGAGTTATGATTGCTATGGCTTTATCTTGTAACCCCGATCTACTGATCGCTGATGAGCCGACAACAGCGCTTGATGCGACGGTTCAGCGACAAGTACTGGAGCTGATGAAGGATCTGCAGCAAGAATTTAAGATGGGTATGCTGTTTATTACTCACGACCTGGGAATTGTAGCTGATATCGCTGACAGGGTGGGGGTCATGTACCAGGGAAGTATGGAAGAACTGGCACCGACCGAAGAGATTTTTCTCAACCCTCAATCCTCATACACTAAGGGCCTTATTGCTTGTCGCCCTCCGGCAACGTTTACACCTTATCGATTAGCAACCCTTGATGACTTTCGCCAAGGCCATAAAATTCCAAAAATAAGGCCGACCCAGGAGCTCTCTAAGGAGGTGGTTCTTCAAGGTGTGGACTTGAGTAAGATCTATCAAAAATTCCTGTTGTTCGGCAGTCAGGCAAAGAAAAAGTTTGCAGCATTAGACCATGTTAATATTGCGATAAAAAAAGGGGAAACTCTAGGAATCGTGGGAGAATCCGGTTCAGGTAAAACTACATTGGCTCGCATACTGAACGGACTGGACGCACCTAGCTCGGGAGAGGTTTTGTTTAAAGGTCGTCCCGTTAATTTTAAGCAGCAAAGCAAACTTTTTTCCATGCGACGGCAGATGCAGTATATCTTCCAAAATCCTTATGCTGCCATGAATCCTAAAATGAAAGTACGTGAAATTATGGAGGAACCGCTAAAAATCCACCGGCTGACTCAACGTAGGGACAAAATTGAGCATCTATTTGAAAAGGTGGGCTTGGATCCCCAGCATTTGGATCGCTATCCCCATGAGTTTTCAGGTGGGCAGCGACAGAGGATATGTATTGCGCGAGCCCTAACCCTTGACCCTGAGGTTTTGATTTGTGATGAATGTGTTTCTGCTTTAGATGCCTCGGTTCAGGCGCAAATTTTAAACTTGTTGCTTGATCTTAAAGAACAGTTCCAACTAACATATTTGTTTATTTCCCATGATTTAAATGTCGTGAGATTTTTCTCAGATCGCGTCGTTGTGATGTTCCAGGGTAAAGTTGTGGAGACTAATACGGCTGATCAAGTGTACCACCATCCCCAGAGTACGTTTGCGCAGCAACTGGTGGCTGCGATTCCCCATCAACTGCCTGG
>JBNKNM010000087.1:0-20752 GCA_050293845.1 Pseudobacteriovorax sp.
AATTTTTGAAAAGGGTTTTGGACTAATAAGCCCCTTTCGGTGCCAAACTTAGTGACCATGCAAGCTACAGTTAGAATCTCACGACGGTATGCGCTAGAGAGGAAATCATCATCCTCAAAAAATTCTTCATACATGTCAGCAACTATAGCAGATGATAGTGACATAATACGCACCTTCGATGCACAAGTTGAAGCAGTTAAGACCCCCATCACATCTAGGTCATTAGCAGGTGTTAGTGAAAGAATGATTTTAATTCCTGATATTATGTCATTCACAGCCGACACAAAGGACTTGGCTGGCAGAATTGCAAGTTGGATTACCCAAAAACGACAAGTCGGTGCAATAGTACTAACTCCTTCCGAACCCTTGAGCCAAGAATGGTCAGGTCATTGTACGCCTGTAAATGGATCTAGAGAAGTCGAAGAAGCTATATCTAAACTACAGGCGGGAAATATTCAAATTCCTTATGTATTTGCTGCTCGCTATGATGGAATCGATTTACCAGGAGATTTATGTAGACTGGTGATCTTAAGTGGTCTTCCTAAAGGAACATCAAATTATGAATTATTTAGAGCTGCATCACTTTATGGGAGTCAATCAATAACCAAGATTCTAGCTCAGAGAATTGAACAAGGAATAGGAAGAGGAGCTAGAGGTTCAGGTGATCACTGTATTGTCTTACTTATCGGAGCTGACTTGGCCGGCTGGGTTGCCAAAGATACAAATTTTAAATTTTTGACGAACTCAACCCAAGCTCAGTTAGAAATGGGCGTAGAAGTAAGTAAAGAAATAGAAAGCCCTAAAGATTTAGTGGATACTATTTCGAAAAGCTTGGATCGAGATATCGAATGGGTCGACTATCACGCAGAAACTTTGGCAGAAAAAACTGATGAAGAAATTACTTTTACTCCAAATTTACAACTCGCTGTTGCTGAAAGAAAGGCTTTTATGCTTTGGCAAGACGGATACCATGAGAAAGCAATTAATAAACTAGATAAAGTTGTCGAAAATGGCACATATGACTACCCTACTATCGGCTGGATTAAGCAATTCGCGGCACGAATATTGGATCACTGGGAGAATAAAGATAAATCGGCAGAATATCAAATGTATGCATATTCAAAAAATCGCAACCTAATAAGACCAAAGGTAACTCCTCCATACACCCCTCTTTATGCACCGGATGAGCAATCAAAGATTATCTCCGAAAACCTTTGTCAATTCAAATTTAGAAAGGGTTTTCTAAAAAGGTTTGAAGAAATAGTTTCGTTCCTTAACCCTGAGTCATCCTCTGGGCAGTTTGAACAAGCTCTCTCAGAATTCTTCAAAATGATAGGATTTAAATCAGAGAGAAAAGATGAAAATGGGTTAGGACCTGACATATTATGTATTATGCCTGGAAAGATTGGGCTAGTAATAGAAGCGAAAAGTAGAAAAAAAGACAAAAATGCCCTTACTAAAGACGAACATGGGCAGCTACTTGTTGCGGGTGAGTGGTTTTCGAAAAATTATCCAGATTATAGTTGTTTTCGCGTGAGTATACACCCCAAAAATAGAGCTACACAAGCAGCTGTAGCTGGCGCCAGTCATGCACTTACCTATCATAATCTGAACCTCTTAATTTCTGAAGCTAAAAATTTACTCGCAATATTAGTAGACTCACTTTTAGAGGGTGATGCATTGACTCAGAAATGTCAGGATTTGTTAGAAAACTCCTCCCTACAGCCAAATTCTATTGTTGAAAAATTTCTTCTCCCTTTTGAGGAGGAATAACCATTTCTAAGAAAAAATCCCAAATTATTGAATTTATCAAAAATACACTATTTTTTGGTAGTAAAGAAGCATCATGGAATTCTTGGATTATATTATCTGGTATAATTCTCGGAATTACACTTACCAAATATATTAGTGAAGAAGGATGGAAGAAATATGTTGCAGACTTCATCAAAAATGCAGCTTTATCGGGTTTTTTCTTGGGTATGATTCCTAAATGGTATGCTGCAACTTTCAGGTCAAAGATTCATAAAAGTATAGAGAATAATTTTAAAGAGCAGAAATTGAAACTAGCTGAGCTAAACTATGAAATAAATCTTATCAATATTACTTCAAACGCTAACTCAGGTAATCTTATGGCACATAATCTTCTTTTATTGTTTAACAATGACCATATTCAGCTGACTTTTAATAGTTCCGGTCATCGGTCATCTATTTTAGTTGAAGTACTGGGACATAGCACTAAATACAATTGCTTTATATGTAAAGTCAAAGGTAATTTGATTCAACTGTGACTCCTCCATTTAGCAACCAAGGTATTATAGCAATTGGGCTTACTTCCTCAAACGAAGTAACTGTTTCCAATTTTGTTAATTCCCATATCGCAAGGGTATTTTTTGAGAATGCCACTATAAGCAAGTGGGACCCAAGTTCGATTCAAGCTGGGAGACCTAGTGCAATTCTTGCTTCTGAAGTAGCTTACGATTCACTTCCTAGGAAAATTATTCAAGACTTAAAAAAGAACCTTGCCGAATAATATAGCTCTTTCTAGGTTATTACACTCAAGAGGCAAATAGACTTATCATCGAATTTTCTCTTCCTAGTTTAACTAGTTCATCGTAGGAGTGGGACGAAGTCACTTTTCAATAATAATTTTTTTAACACGATGCCCCTTTGCACCTGATAGCCGACTAAATTCTCAATTAAGGGACAATTGCACCGATATATTTTTAATGATAAGTGGGAGATTAAATTCTTGGCTAAAATAACGCAGAAAATGATCGAAACCTCATATAAGCTGGCAAAGTCAGCCTTTGACGGGCGCATCAGCCGACAAGATGCCATAAAGATATTGGCCAAGATGGGGATGAACTCAGGATCTGCAGGCGACTATATCAGTGATTACAGATGTATGAGGCTAGGGAAGAGATTCGAAAGACAAATGAGCATTGCTGCATTACGGTATTTTTTAATAGAAATCAATAGAGACAATGGAAACTCAGCATTTGAAACTGCAATTGGCGCCGTCGAGCGCCATTTGGATTATTATGAGGCGTTAGAAAAAGGCTCTTTACAGCCCGGAAAGAGAAAACTTCTGTCAGAACTCCGTAGTTCCGTGCAGGTATCAGATGCACGGACTCCTGAGGAAGTGACCAAAGAGGATGGAGGAAATGAAGGCGCCAGGATAACAATCACTGTAAATAAATACGAGCGCGATCTAAATGCTAGAAAGGAATGTATTCGCCTTAAGGGGACGTCCTGTACTATTTGTTTGGTAAACCTAGAAGATGTCTACGGTGAATTGGCAAAAGGCTTTGTTCACATACACCATATTGTGCCCTTATCCGAGTTAGGTGCTGAATATAAAGTCGATCCTGAGAAAGACCTAATTCCCGTCTGCCCAAACTGTCATGCTATGTTGCATCGTCAAAGACCGGCCCTAAAACCTGAAAGGCTCAAAGAAAAATTCGATAAGTCGCGAAACAGCTTTTTGCAAAAAAAGAAAGCATGATGACATGAATACTATGATAGTAAATTATTCAATTAAAACAAACACTTAAATAGTATGGCGCGAATAGTTTTTTCTGCTTAAATCGCAGGTTTTTCACGGGGAATGCAGCCCAGATGAATTGCCTTTACATATTGGAACAAACGCGACTGTTTGTTGAAAAGCAGCCTAGTCATTTCAGAGACTGTGTTGTTTCAAAAATTCAGATAAATCATCATATATTCAGCTAGTTATATTTATTAACATCAGGATATATTTATTGACACACCTAACGATTTGTACTATCAACATCCAGTGGTCTTCAAGACTTCCCATAGATTACCGAGAAAATACTCAAAACCCCGCAAGTTGGAGCCAGCCTTGCTAGGAAAGTTAGCAATCATATTAGCACTTTTAAGTTCTATCCTATCGCCAGACGGGGCAAATGCTAACGATATTGAAAAAGTGCAGCACTGGCTCAGCGTTCCAGATGAAAAAATAGACTTCGCAAAAATTAAGGTAGATATCGATAAGTTAGTTGATCCATCCTTGGATGCAGACGAGACCTTAAAATCAATTGATACGATGGTTGCAGAAGTCTCTAGCCTTTTTAGACCAAACGCAAAATCCATGGAAAAATATCTGGCTTTAAAAAAGTACCTCTACGAAAAAGGTCCATGGAACAATAACCAAGCCTTCCAATATGATTTTGACGATCCCATGGGCTACAAAATCTCAAATAAAATATTGGCGAATTACTTGAAAAGTAGAAAAGGCAATTGCGTGAGCATGCCTATTTTATTTCTCGCTTTAGGCCAAAAGCTTGGACTGGACCTTTCTCTGTCTACAGCACCCGCCCACGTCCTAGTAAAATTCACAGAGTCAGAAACCGGAAGGACCTTTAACGTCGAAGCTACCAGCGGCGGCGGCCTAGCAAGGGATGAATGGTATCGCCAGCAGATGCCCATGACAGATGAAGCTGTTGCCAAGGGCATTTATCTTCAGAAGCTATCAAACAAGGAATCGGCGGCAGTTATCGCAACTCTTTTGGCAGAACATTATTATGCACAAAATCAGTTTGATAAAGCTATCAAAGTTTTTAAGATCGTGCTAGAAGCCTATCCAAAATCAATCTATTCCATACTCAAGACTGGCAGCGCTTACTATCAGATCCTGAATCGCGACTTTTTTCAAAAATATAAACACCTCAATCAAATGCCACCTCCAATCAGAGAGCGCTTTGAATACTATCGCGGTCAGAACAGATATTTTTTTTCCAAAGCAGACTCTCTGGGCTGGCAGGAGCCGCCTAAGACAAGAAAAGATCAGTATCTTAAAAGGACGAAAAATGCAGCTAAAGGAGCTTACTAATAATGAATAGACTTCTATCTCAAGTATCAGTGATCTGTTTTTTAGGGCTGGGCTCGACGGCCTTTGCTCGGTTTGTCAAGCCTGATCCTCTTTTTATGGAAAGACCCGATCTTTGCGTTAAAAGTCCTGTGGAGTGTAATCTGTATAGTTATGCTAAGAATAATCCGTTGATCTATGTTGACCCCAGTGGGCTGAAGATTGTAGTTCATGGTAGCAAAGAATTTCAAACCTATGTAAATCAACTATCTTCCTATCATAAGAACATAAATGAATCAGGAGCTTGGAATCAAATTGCGGAGAGTAAAAGCGTAGACGTGAACGTAAGAAATTATTTTGACAGCCCGAAAGGTAGTGAAGTTAGGAATCACGGTCAATCATATGATCCTGAAACTAATACCATTTGGATTAAACCCTATACCGGACTAAAATCATCTGACAATGTTGTTGTTAGCCCCTCGTCGATTGCGGAGCATGAAGCTGGTCATAAGCTAGAGGAAGTTAATAATCCAATTAAGAAATTCATAATGAAGCTCATTCCCTCTTTTCAAACAGATTTTAAAAACCTTCATGAAAAACATGTTACTGAGACCTATGAACATCCTGCTGCAAGAAATGCAGGACATGAAGAACGGCAATCCTATATGGGCTTTGATGTTATTACACAAGGTATTGATAGCAATGTTCAAAAGCCACAAGACGAGCCATTTCCTGGATATTTACCGGATGAAAAACAATGAAAAATTCTGGCAAATTTGGAATTATTGGAATCTATCTAGCTCTGTTTATTTTGACTTGCATATTCATTTCTCAGATACAATACCATAATTTGGGACTTATCCTATTTCGATGCTCCCCTACTTCGGCTGTTTTCTTTTACCAATTGACGTTTGCATCAATTGCCGTATTAATCGCTCTCTTTATTAAAAGAAAACGATTTGTTCTATATTTTATTGTAGCCCAAATATTTATTACGATTATTTTTGCATTTAATACTAGCTCACACCCAATTCTGGTTAGGTTTGATTATGCCAAGAATCATATTTTAAATTTGGGTGAAGAGATTGTTAAATTTAAAGAAGAAAATGGGGTATACCCTAACTCTATCGACCAAGAATTTCAAAACATCATTGATCCTTGGGGGCAGAAATACATTTACGAATCTAGTATTCATGGTTTCAAAATATCATCAACTGGAAGCGATGGAATAGAGGGTATTGATGATATTATTTGCGAAGCTGAAGAAGATTCTGGTCTTGAAACATACATAATCGGAAGCTGCCCTTGTCAGATTAGGTAGAGATTCGGGGGCAGTGGAATAATCGCGACCTAACCTGACGTTTCTCGATAGCTTCAGCTAGTTTATTATTCCTAATAATAATCTGAAGCAGATAAAAGTTAGCTTGTAAGCTTAAAACATCTTGAACAATACTGTTTCTTAAATCTCTTCGGTAGAAAACCTTCCCTAAAAACAGCCGGATTACCGCACTTTTTGCACTTTAAAGAATGAATAATCGTATTAACCCCATCTAAAGTAGCCCTAGCTTCTTGATTCACCGAGGATGATTCCTGATTTTGAAATAGATCATCTATTTGTGATTCCAACTCATTAACCAACGCTTCTACGAGATCAAGATCCCCGCTTGACTGCATTCTAATTTTGAACTCTTTTAGAGCACTAATATAGTCATCTTTGCCAATCACATTACTTTCTATTAAAGAAATAATATCATCAAAGTCGCCCTGCCCCGGGCGATCTAACATAGGTAGGAATTTAGAGAATAATAAGATCGAATTTTCTGGGGAATATAGGGTTAGATACTCACCCTCATAGATAACACGACTAAAAAAATTACCGTTAACTCTTGAAATTTCTGCAATTCTTCTCACATTATCATTGAACCAATCCTTAGGTATGTCTTGATTGACCGAGAATTCACGGATGGACCTTTTAATATCTTCAGGTATTTTAGTTAAGGAATCCAAATCTCCGGTACTTCGTGTTTCTAATGCTAACAATTTAATAGCCGTGCCTCCAACAATTGAAGCTTTAAATTTTTGCCCTTGAGACCCCAGAAATTTATCGAATTCCCCCAAAATAGAACCATCAACAATAAAATTTTCGTTCATAAATTTCTTATACCCCCACAGCCTGAGCGATTCGAATCTGAGATGATAGCCTATTTGCCGGCTCATAGCTCATGCCGAAAATTTTGCTTAGCCTTCGCGCAGATGTCTCGGGATGATATTTCAACCACCATGCGATATCTGCCCTAAAGCCAGGGCCGAAGATAAACCTATTTCTCAGTTGTTCATTTCTTTTTAGAACGACTTCGCGAGGTAGTAAATCTGAATCTCTAAGTCTCACGCTACCTTCAGGTAAAACCAATCCAAGAGAGTCAGGCATATTTAGAAATAAACCCCTTTTCTTAACAGCAAGATCTGTGGATTCCTTAAATCTTTGGTCCAGATAGAGTTTCTCAGAGGAATTAGTCCTAAATTTTTGGGCTAGATTTTCATCCAGTACGAACAAAAATAAGCGCATTAAAGGAAGATCCTTTTCTAAAACCCGTGATAGATCCTTGCTTAGCTTTAGAAGCTTATTGTTGTTGATTTGATCCTTATAGTTCTGCAAAAACTTAACAGTTGGCCCTAGAAACCGTTTTGCTTTTAATTTTTCTTTCGGTAATAGATAAGCCATGCTTACTAAGGAAAGCTCTATATCTAGCAGATCATATTTTGATGATGAGCCCGTAAATACCCCTAAGGAATATAGGCATGAGTCGAGCACCTCTAGCTGTTCCTTTTGGGCTGCTGCTTTCAGTTTTTGGTAGTGTCTCTGAAGCTCCATGGGATCTCCCACCCTATTGGCTCATCCAATACCCTTATCGGAATAATATTACAAATCCTTGAAGGGGGCAATGGTTGGAAATTAATTATTTATTTACAGGTACTTAGAGATAAATATCAGAGACGGAGGCGGAATGGGAGAGCGTTTATGATACCGAAATTTAGGCAAGGATAAAGCTTGGAATATTCAACTGCCTCAATTTAATAAGCCGCCAGGTTAGGAAAACCATAGATAAATCAATATATATTCAGATGGTTACACCTATTTCCATCAGTTTATATTTATTGACACACTTAATGATTTGTACTATCAACTTCGAGTAGTCTTCAGGACTTCCCATAAATTACCGAGAAAATACTGCAAAACCCGCAATTGGAGCCAGTCTTGCTAGGAAAGATAGCAATTATTTTAGCACTTTTAAGCTCTAGCCTATCGCCAACCCTGGCGCATACCAACGATATTGAAAAAGTGCAGCACTGGCTCAGCCTCCCCAATGAGAAAATCGACTTTGCGAAAATTAAGATAGATATCGACAAGTTAGCTGATCCATCCTTGGATGCAGACAAGACCTTAAAATCTATGGATACAATGGTTGCAGAAGTCTCTAGCCTTTTTAGACCAGACGCAAAATCCATGGAAAAATATCTGGCTTTAAAAAAGTACCTCTACGAAAAAGGTCCATGGAACAATAACCACGCCTTCCAATATGATTTTGACGACCCCATGGGCTACAAAATCTCAAATAAAATACTGGCGAATTACTTGAAAAGTAGAAAAGGCAATTGCGTGAGCATGCCTATTTTATTTCTCGCTTTAGGCCAAAAGCTTGGACTGGACCTTTCTCTGTCTACAGCACCCGCCCACGTCCTAGTAAAATTCACCGAGTCAGAAACCGGAAGGACCTTTAACGTCGAAGCTACCAGCGGCGGCGGCCTAGCAAGGGATGAATGGTATCGCCAGCAGATGCCCATGACAGATGAAGCTGTTGCCAAGGGCATTTATCTTCAGAAGCTATCAAACAAGGAATCGGCGGCAGTTATCGCAACTCTTTTGGCAGAACATTATTATGCACAAAATCAGTTTGATAAAGCTATCAAAGTTTTTAAGATCGTGCTAGAAGCCTATCCAAAATCAATCTATTCCATACTCAAGACTGGCAGCGCTTACTATCAGATCCTGAATCGCGACTTTTTTCAAAAATATAAACACCTCAATCAAATGCCACCTCCAATCAGAGAGCGCTTTGAATACTATCGCGGTCAGAACAGATATTTTTTTTCCAAAGCAGACTCTCTGGGCTGGCAGGAGCCGCCTAAGACAAGAAAAGATCAGTATCTTAATAGAACTAAAAATGCAGCTAAGGGAGCTTATTAATAATGAATAAATTTTTATCTCAAATTTCAGTGATCTGTTTTTTAGGGCTGGGCTCGACGGCCTTTGCTCGGTTTGTCACGCCTGATCCGCTTTATTTAGAAAGACCTGATCTATGTGTTAAAAGTCCTGTGGAGTGTAATCTCTATAGTTATGCCAGGAACAACCCGTTAAATAATATCGATCCAACTGGAAGAAATACAATAGTGCTTCATGGCGGTTTTGTGGGAAATCCAGAGGGGGTTAATTCAATGGCTTCAACCCTTAACTACTTATATAAGCCTGAACCTATGGTAGGGGTAGTTTTGCCAAATGATGTTCATAAGGGCCCAATATTGAAAAATGACCCTACAATAGCAGCTAATTTTGCAAAATCATACGCCCATAAGTCGGATCAAGGAGGTTATAACCTAGCCGGCTTTAGTATCGGAGGTGATGCGGCAGTCTTAGCGACTGGAAATAATGGGAGCGGGCCAAATATTGACGGAAATCAACTTAACTCGAAGTGGGATAACGTCGTAGTCGCCGGTGCAAGGGTTGAGCTAATTTTGGATAACTTGCAAGGAATGTCCAATCATAACTCGAAGACAACTATAATAGCTCTAAGCGGAGATAATGTTCTGCCGGGGTTTGGAGAGCGATCATATGAAAATCTAGTACGAGGAATTGAAATGCAATATGGTTCTATGGATAAATTTCAGAAGGCGTTCCCCAATATATCTATCCAGGAATCAAGTGTTGATAATTGGACGAATCATGGGGGAGGAGGAAATTCAATCCGAACACAGGAGGCCATACTTAATGGCGACAACGAGCTTAAATAGCGAAAAGAAAGGCTACTTCTTACTTGCTATCTTAATACTTTGTACTTTGTATAACCTCCTGAGTTTTTATCTCACAATGAGGAGTGAAATAAACAATTTAGGGTTTATGGAAGCAGTTCGTAGTTCCAATGGATGGGAGTTCCCTCCTTTTTATCCAGGGATGTGGGTTTTTTGGAATGTACTTGGTCTGATTTTTTATGCATTTTCGAACGGTTATTGGTCTGAATTTAGCCTAGCTTCAATAAACCCTTGGTTCCCACCTATTTTGTTTATGATAGGCTCTGCTATCCAAAACTATCTTTTAGGCCATGCAGTTCTTAAAATTAAAGGAAAATTCGCTAGGAACCGCTAATCTTGAAAAACCTTTTCCGGAAAATAAGCCTAAATAATTAGCGCTTTCACGATGTTTCCAAGGTTATTCGTATCAAACTCTCATATCGAAAACAAAAGACTCTAATTGTACACCGTTAGGATGTAGCAGCTTTCTTCTCCGCAAACCACAAACGAACCAAAATCGGTACAAATCAGTACCAAACCATACAAAATGAACGAAATCTCAAGGCAGATTAAAAGCCAATTACTCTAATAAATACAAAATGATACCACTCAATACCAAAAGCCAAAACCACGACTTCCCATGGCGGCATGGGCGGTATGATGTAATTTTACATCAATTATTTCCATAGCTTATAAAGCTGATTCGAGCCGGTCTTTGGCCGGCTTCTCTTTTTCCTTCTCACTTGCGCATCTCGCCATAAAAAAATTACTGTAATATAATTAGTTTATTATATCTCAACTATTGATATATTTATCATAATTCAGATAAAGTGATAAATATACTAATGATGGATTTAACATTTTTAGAAAATAGTGATAAATGTACCAATCTCAATCCAACAAGTATCTTGACCTACTTCTGCCTCTAGGACTGTTCAGACTTTCCCAAGCAAAGGAACTAGGTGTACCTCAAAGCTCTCTATCATGGCTTGTCAGTAAAGGTGAAATAGTAAAAATAGGCTCCGATGCTTATCATCATAAAGATATCGATATAGATCCTGAAGATGAGGACTTTGCAGTTGCATGTCTAATTTTTGGTAATAAAGCAACTATTGGAGGTGCCTCAGCTCTGTTCTTCTATAACCTTATCGAGCAAATACCAAATCAGATTTGGGTTCTAGTGCCCCCCAATACAACCACCCACAACAAAATGTTTAAACTAATCCGAACAAAAACATCTTTAGAAGTAGGAATAGATACTCATGAATGGTTTCGGATAACTTCTATCGAAAGAACAATTGTTGAGGCTTTTCGATTTCAGACAAAGCTCGGTGGAATTGAGATGGCTCTCAAAGCTGCTCGAATCGCCATTAAGGAGAAACAAGTCACTTCCAAAGGGCTTCTTGACGCTGCTAAAGAGCTAAATTGGAGCAAACAGTTTTTAAACTACTGGGAGGCAATTACCATTGCTTGACAAAAATAAAGTCAAATCAATCATGGATCGATTGAAGAATATAGCAAAGGAATCAAAAACTCCATTCCAAGCGGTCGCAACTGACTTTCTTATAGAGCGCATAGTATTTAGATTGGCTACTGACCCTAATCTTAAAAATCACCTTATCTTTAAAGGTGGATATGTAGGACTTAGATGCTATAAATCTCCACGCTACACTGTAGACTTAGACGCAATTGCCCATAGGAAAGACATTAAATCAGTCGTTGAGACGGCAAAACAGGCAATGACCACAGATTTAGGTGATCAAGTTTGGTTCGAGTTGGAAAAAACAATCGACTTAGAAACTCAGAACGAGTACGGAGGCGTTTGTTTGCAATATCGAGCAGGAATAGGTGAAAAACCTAGAAATATAAAGAAGTCTCAAGTCCTAAAAATTGATATCGGTATTGGAGATCCCGTAACTCCAGGCCCTCTTATCAAAGAAATCGAAGAAAAACTTGGAGAACAATCCATCACTTGGCAAGTCTATAATATCGAGACGATTATAGCTGAAAAACTACATTGCCTTGTCGCAAGATCTTCTGACAATTCAAGATCTAAAGACATTTTCGACCTAGCCTTTTATTTACCTCAATGCAACAAAGACCACCTTTTTGAAGCATTAAAGGAAACATTTGAATATAGAGGGGATTCACTACCAACTTCAATAGGTAATGCAATTTCTGAAGTGAACCAGGACACTTTGAAAAGAGGGTGGAAAGCAGCAACCGGACTTCTAAAGTTTCCTCCAGATTTTGATGAATGCTTTATGGCTAGAGAACTGGTTTGCTGAAAATGAACAAAAAAACTGAATTTAACAAAGCCACTCAATATCTACTATTGAGTACCTTCGTTAAATTATGATCGGTCAAGAATCGGGCAAAGAAATCGTACATTGCCATATTAATTGATATCAAAACTAGAGCGATACCTCAGTGTTGATAGCGAAATTAATCCAATAAATACAGATAGATATAGAATCAAGCAAAAGCCTAACTACACCGCCCAAGAAAGGCGGCATGGGCGGTATGATGTAATTTTTACATCAATCATTCTCATAGCTTACATTGTTTAATACTAGCCGGTCTTTGACCGGCTTTTCTTTTTCCTTCCCTTTAAAACAACTTAAATAGCAAATTAAACTATGTCAAAAGCAACTCATGAGTTGTCTTAAAACTCGTTGCTGGTACCTATCATGTTATTTACTACCCTCACCATCAACCTTTGAGGGTCATTGATTACAATTAGTTTAATTTTCCTTAAAAATCGGAACCTATAGTACCGATATTTAGGTTGAATTAAACCGACACTAGGTTTAAAATGGAGTAAAAATCAGAACTATAAGGTCCGAATTTTTGTCTAAATTAAACCAAGCATTGAGTAACTGGAATAAAGGGGAACTCCACTCCCTCCAATGGCTATCAAAATTTGGAGTCAGTCCAAGGGCAGCCAACAAGTACTTTGCTAGTGGCTCGCTAAAGAAAATTGCACCAGGAATTTTTGCTCGGCCTAATGACCAAATTACTTGGCAAGGCATCGTCAGCGTCTTGCAAAATGATTTATCGATGCCCGTTCATATTGCGGGAAAATCAGCATTAGAACTACACGGTGAAGGTCACTACATTCCATTAGGTGACCCTATTATTAACGTCATCAGTCGTAATAAAGCTCAAGTCCCATCATGGGCATTATCGGGAGCTTTTCATGGCGAGCTCAAGGTTAAGCAATCCAGCATGATTTCATCCGAACCAGAATTAGTCTTCTACGACCGAGACGGGATCAAAATCTATATTTCATCAAGAGAACAGGCGATATTAGAGTTGATTGACTCCTTAGATCTTTCAGAAACCTTTGAGACAGCTGAGAACTATATGCAGGGATTGCTAACGTTGAGACCAGACAAGGTTCAATATCTATTAGAACACTGCAAATCTATCAAAGTAAAAAGAGTGTTCCTCTTCTTAGCAAAACATCTAGAACTCCCATTTCTTAAAAAAATTGATTTAGAAAAGATCCAGTTGGGGTCAGGAAAACGTGTTGTAACTAAGAACGGAAGATTAGATAACAACTTCAATATTACTGTTCCTACAACATATTTTGAGGAATCAAATGATTTCTGAGGACTACAAAAAGCAGCTCAGTCTTGTGCTAGATGCATTTACCGATTGTCGCACAGCAGGATTGTTTCGCCTTAAAAGGTGGTACAGCGCTTAATTTATTTTATTCTGAATTACCTAGGTTATCTGTCGACATCGACCTATGCTACGTTTCCGTGAAAGACCGAAATGAAAGCTATACTGAGATACATAATAGCCTAGAAAAAATTTCTGATGATTTATCGAAAAGATTAGGATGCC
The DNA here is from genome assembly GCA_050293845.1 of Pseudobacteriovorax sp. Classification (GTDB taxonomy): domain Bacteria; phylum Bdellovibrionota_B; class Oligoflexia; order Oligoflexales; family Oligoflexaceae; genus DT-89. Next base: position 13,745 of record JBNKNM010000087.1, read on the forward strand.
ATGTAACTCCAACTAAGCCACTCCATACTTTCAACGAAACTAGGCTTATCGTTGAACGAGATCATGTCAAAATAAAAATTGAACCCAACTATATTATTCGGGGAACAGTATACCCAACGGAAAACAGAACGACGTCAAACAAAGTTGAAGATACTTTCCAAAAATCTGCAGAAATAAGCTGCCTTTCCATCGAAGACCTTTGGGGAGGAAAGTTTTGTGCAGCTTTAGACCGTCAACATCCTCGCGATTTGTTTGATGTCCATCAATTCTTTGAAAATTGCGATTTTAACAATCAAGTGAAAACAGCATTCATCTTTTACTTAATGTCGCATAATCGACCAATCGAGGAGATCTTAGCACCTAATCCAAAAGATATCTCGGATGTATTTCAATCCGAATTTAAGGGAATGAGTAACATCGAACTAGACTGTAATGTACTCTATCAAAGACTATGGGATCTAAAAGCGCTGATTCTTGAATCATTGAGCAATACTGATAAAGAGTTCTTGATATCGATCTATACTCAAGAGCCCAAATGGTCTCTTTATGAGTACGGAGGTGCGAAAGTTCATCCCTCAATCAAGTGGAAGCTTTATAATATATCCAAGATGAACACTAAGAAAACTGCAGACTGCCGAAAAAAATTAGAAAAACTATTAACTAGCTGAACAACGGACAAAAATCGGGCAAAGAAATCGTACAAAGCCATGCAAAATGATACCAAACCAAGGTGGATAGGCCCAGTTTCGTCCAGAATTTAGTCTAATAAATACAAACAGATACCACCAAATACTAAACCGACCCTACACCGCCCAAGAAAGGCGGCATGGGCGGTATGATGTAATTTTTACATCAATTATTCCAGTAGCTTACATCACTGAATACGAGCCGGTCTTTGACCGGCTTTTTCTTTTCCCAAAAATAATCACATATTTCTAGCACTTTAGCTATGATCTGACATGCTTATCGTTGTAAGCTCTTAAGGAATTTCCTCGACCCTCCGATATACCTTGATAAGGTACACCTCTATGAGGTATAGTCTGAATCTGGATAGCCCAAGGATGGAGCGATAATGATTCAGAGTTTCGCCTGCAAAGACACTGAAAGCTTCTATAAATCTGGAAGACTACCTAAGAAAGTTGGGTGGCAAGCAGTTAAAAAAGTTGCGGCTAGAAAATTAGATATGATAGATGCGGCGGCTTTACTCACTGACTTGAAGGTTCCACCCAACAATAAACTAGAAGCATTAAAGGGCGATTTGAAAGGCTACCGTTGTATAAGGATTAATGATCAGTGGCGCATTGTTTTCAAGTGGATCAATAATGGAGCTTATGAAGTTAAAATCTGTGACTATCACTAAGGAGATTTCCAATGGCTAGAAAACCTACATTACCCGGCGAAATTCTTCTCGAAGAGTTCTTGGAACCTATGCAGATTTCTCAGGCTGCTCTCGCTAAGCATATTGAGGTGGACTACAAGGTTATTAATAGAATTGTAAATGGTCACTCTAGTCTAACCCCTGACATTGCACTTCGACTCAGTAAAGTTCTGGGAACTACTTCTGAGTTCTGGCTTAACTTGCAGCAGAAGGTTGATATTTTTGAAGCCCAAGAAAAGCTAAAAGGAGTCAAATTAAAGCCTCTGCAGAAAATTGCTTCGCTTTAAAACTGTCGGGCAAAAATCGGACAAAGAATTCGTACCTACCCATGCAAATCGATAACAAAACTCGCCCAAAGCGAGTTATTTTACGTTTAATTTAGTCTAATTAATACCAATAGATACTTCTAAAAACAAAACCCAACCTACACCGTCCAAGAAAGGCGGTATGGTGTAATTTTTACATCAATTATTCCCATATGTTATAAGATAATCCACAAGCCGGTCTTTGACCGGTTTTTTTTAAAGTCAGTTCGAGATCAATCCACCAAAGCGCTGGCATGTACTTTACTACACGGTCTTACCCAATTTTACCTCATCTGAGCTTTAATCTTCTCATCAAATCCCTCTCTTTTTGAAAATTTTAAGGCACTAATCTTAAAAAGGAGTAAATTTATTATTTATTATTTTCAGTATGTTACTGAATAATTTCTTCTATTAATTTACTATTTAATGTATATTTATAATATGTAAATTATCTAAAAGTAGTGAATTATTGACAAAAAAACCCAAAAACGCCTCAGCAACTTAGAAGCACAAACAGGACTCAAACTAACGCTAGAAAATGAGCAGGTCCTGGTGCACCAAAATATTCGATTTGATGCTCAACTCATACTTAAAGTCGGTAACCTAGAGCTACCCCTTTGGATGGATATTGCTCAAGAAAACATCACGGATTCAATCAAGAAAGCCACACTTTTTACCAATATGCTAATAGTAGGGAAGCTAAAGAAAGAGTCTCGAACAAAACTGGAAAAGCTCAACATTTCTTATATCACTGACACCGGAGAGTATTTCCTTCCAATTACACTCACCAATGTAGGAAATAAAGACTCATCAAAGGTCAAACCGACTCCAAAACAGGAGGTCAATTCAACCTTTTCCTCTTCATTAGGAATGACCAAATTAATATTTGCTCTGCTATCATTACCTGAAACCCATAGGATGACACAGAAGCAAATAGCAAACATCACAGGTCTGTCAACTGCAATTGTAAACAGATATATTAGACAACTAGAAAGACTATCCTACTTGATCAAAGAGCGATCAAGAATTAGACTGAGAAAATTAGATAGATTAATAGACCAATGGGTTTTTGAATTCGAAAAGTTTATTGCACCTACCTTAGACTCAAAGAGATGGAGATCACAACATCCGGAAATCCTAAAAGATATAAGAAATACATCTTATAAACTCGAGAATGGATATTGGAGTGGGACCAAAGCAGCAGATGTACTCCTACACTCTGAACTCCCTTCCGACTTTACAATATATTCCGCAAACCTCCCCAAACTAATTCGAGAACTGAGGCTAACACCTGACCCTAAAGGTAGTATTTCAACAAGAAACCAATTCTGGGATTTCAATTGGGAGCAAAAGGAAAATAAAGTGGTTCCCCTACCATTAATATTTTCAGACCTAATCAATAGTAATGATCCCAGGGATTCAAAGGTTGCGGAAAAAATAAGGCGTATGATTCATGACACAATTTAAGCTGCAACTGCAAGGCGAAACGGAACATGCAGTACTAGAACTAGCTAAAGCCGCCAAAAGCAAGAATATAAATTTCTTTCTTATTGGAGCTACTGCAAGAGATGCAATTCTAATGGCATGGGGACTTCCTCCATCTAGAGCGACGCGAAATGTTGATTTTGCAGCACTGATCCCAAATTGGAATGAATTTGAAAATCTTAGGACTGATTTAGTTCAACGAGGCTTTAATTTAACCAGAAATCAACATAGATTCATCAAAAAAGGCACAATTATTGACATAATTCCTTTTGGAGATATAGAGCAACCAGAAGGACAAATAACTTGGCCCGAAAGCTCAGCCGTTATGAACACAACTGGTTTTAGTGAAGCTTACGAATCGACACATGCATTTCTATTGGGAAATGAGCAAGTCATACGAGTTGCCAATTTTTGTGCCCTAAGCCTCTTAAAAATAATTTCATGGAGCGACCGCCCTATGGAAAGGGCTCAAGATGCAAAAAATTTACTCCATATCATTAGAAACTATTTGGATGCTGGAAACTTTGATAGATTTTACGAACAACATGGTGACCTGACCGATATAGAACCCTTCACAATTCCAAGTGCCGGAGCAGCCTTACTTGGTAGGGACCTGAAAATGCTTTGTAGAGAACAATCACTGAACCAGATAAAAAATATTTTGAAAACTGAATTGTCTAACCCTTCATCACTGCTAATATCACAAATGTTACAAGGGGAGTCTAACAGTCCTGAAGAAATCTATGCCATCCTCGAACGACTTAATACTGAACTTTAAACTCTAAAGATCAACAGGACAAAAATCGGGCAAAGAAATCGTACTAAGCCATGCAAATCGATATCAAAACTACAGTGATATCCCAATTTTAAATCAGTAATTAGTCCAATAAATACAAACAGATAAAAGAAAAAATCAAAGCCCACTAACACCGCCCAACAATGGCGGCATGGGCGGTATGATGTAATAATCTAACTGTAAAGTTAGATAGTTACACTGCTCACGACCCCAAGTGAGACGAAAAAGCGAGACGATTTCAGATCAGGCTCAAATTTTCGCTCTCACTCGCAGAAAAGCCTGAATTCCAGTTTTTGCTGGATTTCAGGTTTTTTAATTCTTAACAATCCTCAGAAATCGAACTCCTGAAACCTTATTATCTTCTTTTTCATCTGCTATACTCATACGTTTGGAGCGCGACCATTGCTTGGAACTTGTATTTTCAATTCCATCAGTATGAACGTACCTCATCGTTGTAGAGATATCCCTGTGTCCAGCGATCTTTTGCACTTGTGGAAGAGGTAGCGGTGCATCCATCCCATATCCATTCGCAAGGTTTGTTAGACATGTATGCCTTAAACTGTGAAAGTGAATAGTCCTTACTCCCGCTTTCTCGCAATACTTTGAGAAGTTCTTAACAGCCCAAGAAGATGTCTTAAATAGCACTTGGTCTTTAGATTGGACCTTGGCAATCCGTCGCTTCAGAATATCCCGTATGTCATCGTTCATTTCTACAAAGCGGTAAGTTTTGCCTTTTGTAGTTTTTTTGATGCGCTTTTCCTTCTCTGAGTATGAGCGTCGTACAATTATGCAATTTTTCTCGAAATTAACATCACAGGAGCGCAATGCGCCAATTTCGCCTTTTCTTAAACCAGATCTAAGAGCGAGAAGGGTTATGTCGTACAGGTCTTCTGCCTTCCCAGGTCTCATCCTAAACTCACGTGAGTAGTACATGGGAGCACCTTTTTTGACACTACCAGCCTTGGCAACTTTTCGATGAAAAACACCTCCATTTTCAAGCCAAGTTAAAAAGGCGTCCTCCTCATCGATTCGCCAGTAGTCGTATGGTTGTTCTAGCGTTTCTGGAAGCTTGAATTTTTGAAAAGGGTTTTGGACTAATAAGCCCCTTTCGGTGCCAAACTTAGTGACCATGCAAGCTACAGTTAGAATTTCACGACGGTATGCGCTAGAGAGGAAATCATCATCCTCAAAAAATTCTTCATCAAGATTCTTTCGAATTGCTTGATAGGATTTAGTCAGGGGCTTTTTCATTTTCAGAATTTTTGCAACATTCTCTATATCATTCAATGTAAGTTCTTTTAATAACCTGTGACCCAATTCAGGTACCAAGTGGTACTTCATTTGCAAGGCAGGATTCTGATATTTCACGTACTTTTTGAGCATGATCTAGCCAGAGTTCTGCAAGCGATAGAAAATCATTACATAGGACAGAGTTAGTGCTTTTTAATTCAGGAAACCTAAAGGAACACCAAAGTTTGTCTATCCTAATGACTGTCTTTGGGAGTTAGCTAATGAGATCCAAAATATCGCTCAAACGCCCTTTGATCATTGGGCAATAGCAGCCGCTACCTCTATACTCTCGGCCCTCCTACAGGGCCTTTACGTAATCCCTACCTACTCAAAGCTAGCTAGCTATATTGTTATCGTAGGTAGCTCATCGGCAGGAAAGAATGACTATGTTAAACTCGCACAACAGGTTGTAAAAGAGTTAAGACCTCTTTCCCTTAAGTCTCCGCCCGCATCGAGCCAAGGACTAATGAGGATCTTAAATCCCAACCAAAAAGGACACCCCTTTATCTATGCTTGCCGTGATGAAATCATAATTTCCCATCTTAATATAATCGTGGCTGGTAATTCTCCCGTTGTCCAAAGCCTTGTGGGTGACTACTGTTCGGTTTGGGGTGACGCTATGCTTGTCGGACAGTCGAATAAACGGGAAGTCGAATCCCATGAGGCTGTTGAGAATCCCCACGTTACGATGTTTGGAAATGGCACTATCACGGGTTTAAAAAAGATAATGACAAGTGACACTTTCCAAGAAAGCGGGCTACTGTCTCGCTTCGATATCGTCCTTAGTGCTAAAGAGTTTCTGAACCCTAGTCTAGATATTCCACATAGGAAGGTATCGGAAGATCTTATTAAAAAGCTAAAGATGAGACTTGAATTACCTCACGACTACTGTGAGGGTTTATTTGTCAAACGCGAGCCGCAACCATTGGAGTGGCAATCTAATGCAGTAAAAGATCGTTGGAATAATTGGCGCATAAAAATTGCTAAAGAAGCTCATAAGATGGAAGTGGACGAATGCGACAACCCCTACGAATATCTAACCATGGGTCGCCTTGGTGAAAAAGCTATCCGATATGCAAGTATTCATGCCTTAGGGTGCGGGAGAAAGAAAGTAACAGCGGAGGACCTAGAGTTTGGTGTTTCGTTCGTTAGTAAAGCACGAGATGAGCTTGTGGACTATCTTAAAAATTATGAGGCCAAAAATCCCAGGGAAGAGTTTAGAAAGAAATTTCTTCGCTATCTAACGAAAAATAAACAAGGGATAGCATTTGCAGAAATTGCGAAGCACTTTCATCGATATCCCAAAAACCCAGTGAGAAACGATGTGATTGAAGATCTTACCATGTCGGGTGATATTGTAGAGCTTCAGATAAAGAAGGCCAATAGCAAAACCAAACCACTGAAGAAGTTTTTCCTTGCGTCTCCACCACAAGCGAGCTAGTTTTAATAATAGAAAGCCAGATTTCCCTTATGGGGTCTGACTTTTGCTCTTTGATAACAAAATTGAGGCCAACAAAAAACTGTTGGCCGAATTTTCCCCCATAATGTTTATGGCTTAAGGGTAAAAATACCTCCAAGGCCAACGAGGTTAGGGGAAGTCACCCGCACAAAGAAAAAGATGTGTGATGGGGGGAGTGTGTTGGCCTGTTGGCTTTATATATATTGTTTTATATATATTATTCGAATAACCAGTTCAAATTCCCATCATTAGCATAATCGACGCTGCTAGCTTTCCAAATACGTGTACCATTAAA
>JBNKNM010000088.1:0-20557 GCA_050293845.1 Pseudobacteriovorax sp.
GTATTTTCTAGATTGTTTTCGCAAATTCAAGGAATTAATAAGTCAAAAATCCAAATTTGTTTTCTGGACGTCTATAGTTTTTTATAAAGAGCTAGTTCTTTGCTATGGGTATGAAGATTTTCTGCAAGAGACTTTAAACCTCTAAGTTGTGGCCACTGGGTGGGGTCTTTAGGGATCATTTCAATATGGTTATATTCAGCTAATATGATGCTGGCTGATTTTGCACCCCAGCGGGGGATACCTGGAATACCGTCCGCTTTATCTCCTACTAAGGCTAAATAGTCAGGGATGGAGTGTGGTTTGATGCCTAGTTTGGCTATCACCGCATTTTCATCAATGACCTTATTTCTAATACGATCCCAGAGAACAATGTGGTCAGAGTCAACGATTTGGTAAAAATCTTTGTCGGGAGAACAGATTACAACTTGACTCAAGTACGAGGATTTACTCCATTTCCTGGAAGCTGTTGCTATAGCATCATCGGCTTCGAATTTTACCATGGGCCAAACTGTGATGCCTAAGGATGAAACAAGCTCTTCTGCTAGCTCAAACTGAGATAGTAGTTCTGGTTCAATGTTTTCGCCCGTTTTATATCCTGAGAATAAGTCATTCCTAAAGGATTCTATTGTATGGTCAAATGTGACCGCAATATATTTTTCCTCCGAAGATTTTATTAGCGAAACCATGGATCTAAGTAGACCTCGCAAAGCACCAACTTCGACCTGATCAGAGTTAATACTTGAGGGAAATGAAAACCAGGAACGAAAGAGTTCAAAGGTACCATCTATTAAGTAAAGTTTCATTTTTCGTATCCGTTTTTACTTAATGCTATTAAGGCTGCTGAGAATTTTACACCTAGTTTTCAGATAGAGGTTTGAATTTATTTCTATCTGTCCCAGGGGAGTTTAGTTAAAATATCTTGAGGCTGTTCAGCCTCTAATAGTTTATCAACTAGAAGGGGAACGGTATAGCTCGCTTTTCCGACTAAATATTTGTCAAAGTAGCTACCATGGGTCGGTTCTGTATTAACTTCTACTTTTAGGCAGTCCTGACTTACAATTGATACAAAGCTAGCAGCGGGATATACTTGCCCCGATGTTCCAATAGAGATAAAAATATTGCAGTCTTCTAGTTCTTTATATACTAGATCCAAATGATAGGGCATTTCTCCAAACCACACAATATCAGGGCGAAGATTTCCTGGAATGTAGCAACACTCACATAGTGTATCAACAGTAAAGTCATAATTGATAGGAAATACTTGTCCTGATGAGGTGCATTTCATTTTTAAGAGTTCCCCATGAATATGAAGTACATTTTTACTCCCACCTTTTTCGTGCAAATTATCAACATTTTGTGTAACGACAAGAGTTGAATGACTATTTTCCAATTTTGCTAGGGCAATGTGGGCAGCATTAGGTAAAACATCTGATGAAAGAAGTTGCTTTCTTCTTTGATTATAAAAATCCAGAACAAGCTTGGGATTGCGATGATAACCCTCTGGTGTTGCAACATCTTCGATAGGGTGTTTTTCCCACAGTCCATTACTATCACGGAAAGTCTTTATGCCGGACTCAGCGGAAATACCTGCTCCTGTCAAAACGATGATTTTCATACTTAATATTCCTTTTAAGTAAATAATTTACTTTGTTTGATTCTAGGAACTTCCCATACTTCCAAGTGCTGCAGATTGGCTCCATATATATCTAATATTAATGATCTAATAATGTATTAGTTTTATTTTATTAAATAGTCAACCGAAAGAAGAAGTCCAAATCCCAAAGGGGGGGTACTTTGCTTTTCGTAAAAATTAAAACATATCAGTCAGAGGAGGAAGTGATTATTGCCTGCGATCAGCTAACACGGCAAGGGATATTATCATTTTATGGAAGATCGGATAACTGTTTTCAAATCAAGGTAAAAGCCCATGAAAGGGACACAGCTATTAATCTTATAGAAAATTCTAGTACTATGAGAAATTTTTATTATTACCGAGATAAAGAGGTTGAGGATAACTAATGGATGCGGCTACTGTTCACACCATTGAACAATTTTTACCCAAAAAAATTTTAGTCGTTGAGGATGACCCGGCAGTACAAAGCCTTATTAAAATGACTTTCAGGGATTATGGAATACAAGATGTGTATGGTTTCGTTGATGGAGTGGATGCTTGGAAGGAACTGAACGAAACTAATTTCGATTTAATCGTATTAGATTGGCAACTCGCAGGTTTAACAGGCTCACAATTATTTAATCGTATCAGGCAACTGCGAGCTTTTCGCTCGATACCTCTTATCGTCGTATCCGGTTATATGAGTGATGTAGATCATAACCTTATAGATGATTTCTTCTTTTCAGCAAGAGTAGAAAAACCATTTGATGACAACTATTTTATGAAAATAGCTAAAGAAACCTTACGTGATAAATATGATTTTGATGTTATAGCAAAAAAATCAGAAATGCTTTACTTTGAAACCTTTGATCATAATGTTTCAAGGCCGATGGAAGTGCTAAATGGTTGGTTGCAAAATTATGGACACAATCCTAAAGGGGTGTCGATGGTTGCGACTATACTTAGAAATTTACATGCATTTGATCAATCTCGACAAATTATTTTGAATTCCATGAAGATTCATCGTTCGAATTCTTTGTTGTTTCATCAGTTGGCTTTAACTCAATTAATGAGTGGTGATTTTGAGCAAGCCAAAGAAAATTTTGAAAAGGCTTATGATGTTTGCTCTAAGAATCAAGAACGCAGTATTTGGTTAGGTTTTCTGGAATTTCATTTCGGTAATTTTGAAAAAGGTATGTTTTATATCGATACTGTGTATGCTGAAGACCCTAGTTCCCCTGCTGTCAGTTCGGTGTTCGATATGATTAACTTTGTAAAATCAAGTTTTAGTCCAGATGATGTTAAAAGCTTGCGGAATGGTGTTGGCCACTGCCTTAACCGATTGGCTTGGAATAATGTTCAAGAAGGTCATTATCAAATGGGAGAGGATGTGTATCATCGAGCCATTAATTTTTGCGGAGATAGACAAGCTAAGGCGAAAATATATTATAACATGGGGGTATGTGAAGCTAGAATGGGTCATAAAAAACCAGCTATGTCTAATTTTTTTCGTTCCATAGACTTGTTTCCAAATTATAAAAAATCTGTTGATGCTTTAAAGATGTTTGGTTTTGAGGTTCCCTATGGAGTCTGAATGGTGGCAACAGCTTTAAGATTACCAGTTCGTACTAATGTCTAAATTCTACAATACTTTCATGTGTGTCGTCAGAAAGTATTTGTGTAACTTACTGTTATAATAGGTATATGTATGTTCTCTTAATTTGTTTATCTTTTGACCGATCCCCTAAGTGTTCTTATCAATGAGGTGAAGTTTGTATACAGGTAAGACACTAACAACATTGGTTTTATTTATGATGCTTTTAGCGTCATGCTTTCCGGGAGAAGGCTTTTTCGAACAGCAGGAGATCAATGCTGAACAGGTCGAAGAAATAAGTGTGCAATTGGTAGGAGAAACAGCTACAGCCAATCTTTCGTCTTCATCCACTATTACTCAGAAGATTACAGTACCTGAAGGATCTTCCATACAAGGAGCATCACTTGCTATTCCTCCTGGTACGTTAAGTGTAGATATGGCTATAAACATTGAAGAAACAATTTCTATAGCTTCCCTTCAAGGTGGTGATCAAGTTGAATATTCTAATTACGCTGCTGTTGGTTATTCTAATAATGCTGGTGTAGAACAAGTATCTCAACCCATGACTCTCCAAATTCCCTTGTCAGAATCATCTACGTTAAATTTAGCTGTATCCAAAGAACCTAACGCTGTGAAATTGAGAGTAAACTCTCCAGGTGAAACTTCAGGTGTTTGTAAAGAGCAATTTATTCTTGATGATGAATTTTCGATTTTATCTAATGATGTTGGTAGTGTCATCGAGCTACAAAGTAAATTTTTTGGTGCTTATCAACCTGTTAGGTTAGTCAGTGATTTTTATCAGAAGCTCAAGGATGCTCGCGATATAGTCAAGGAAAAAATTGCCAATGGAACTGCTTCTCCTGAAGAGCTGTTAAGTTCGAAAAGTGGTTGCCCTATTGTCACAAAAACCCAGAAAAAAGAATTGGACGTTAAATATCCTGTGGTAATGGGCGACATTACTAGTAGTATCAAAAATCGCAGCATTTCTCTCAGTACCATAATTAGTTCAACTTCTCCTTTGGTTGGATGTAGTGTATTTTTTCGTAACGGATTTTTTATTGATAATGATCCCCTTGTCGTTAATTCTACAACCAGTAAAGTTGAAATTGATTTTACAAATATTTTAGATCCCATCAAGGGCGCGGGTCGTTTTGAATGTAGTGTGGAAGATGGACGAAAAGTTGAAAAGAATTTTAAGAATATAAATTTGAATCCAGGTGTGAGTTATGACCTTGATCTAAGTGCGCGTACTATAATTTTCACTACAGGTATGCTTGAGGGTGGGCAGTGCACTCTAGAATTAAAAAGTCTTACTTCACCTTATGAAGCTCAAAGTGAATTAGTTGCAGACCCGAAAAAATATGTATTGGATTTCTCACAGGATACCGATGCTGTTCAATTCGAAGGGTATTTCAGATGTGTTTATTCTGACGGCTCTGTACTAAAAACAGATACAGGTAAGTTTTCTATTCCAGAGTGTACTAGTTGTACTCTTGAAAGTAATGCGCCAGAATTAACAAGTATTCAATTTCCTAATAATGTTTTATCACCAAGCTCCCAAACTGTAGATATATATGCAAGCGATGATTCAGGAATGGGAGAATTTTGCTTTGGAATAAAAGCGGTAAGTGGGTATACTGGAGTGCCAGCAGGATGTTATAACCTTTCAAAAGTGTCAACTGACCATTATCAAGCTACAATAAATGTTCCAGCTTTTTTACCGGTACAGTCATATGATATTAGTTATTTCAGTGTTCGCGATATCGTAGGTAATGAGAGGTTTTTTTATTTAGACAGCAATGGATACTATAAAAGTCATACCTATGTTCAAGGGCAAAGTCATGGTACTGATCCAGGGGTTGATACGGCAATCATGGCTATGGGGTTTACTGTAGCAGCTACAACAGGGCATAACCCTGATACTATAGCTCCTAGTCTTGTCGATATTATATCATTCCCGAATGCCATGATAGCTAATCAGGTTTATAATGTATCCATTTCAGTAACTGATGGTGGCGGCTCAGCAAATGCGCCTGATCCTTATGTCGGAATCTGCTTGGAATTATCATCAACAGGAGGACAAACAAATGTTTATCAAACATGTCTTTCTGATATTCAGTATACTGGGGGAACTATAAATGGTAATTTTTCGCTGTATTCTGAATTTGAAAACGGCGAATATTTTGTCGATAAACTTTTTTTAATAGACCTAGCAACAAATCAATCTTTATATAATGCTGATGCATCTATCCCGCCTACGTCATTTCTTGAAGCTGGTAATGTGGTACCACCATTATTTACATTTAGTGGTGGTTCGGATCATACGCCCCCTAGTGTTAGCAGTGTGATAATGGACTCTAGTGTTTACGACGTTGGGGGGGGAGCCGTTAATGCAACCTTAATTACAACTGCAACTGATGTTTCGGGGGTTGGGCATATATGTTTGAAAATTGATCTGGAAACTTGGAGTTATCCAATCCCCTTAGGCTGCAATTCATCAACAGATAATGGTGATGGTACCTATAATACAGTATTTACTTTACCTAACTATTTTATGAATGCTACTAATTATCAACCGGTTGATCTTGAAATTTATGATAATAAAGGAAACAAAACACATCTTTATAAAATTTCCAGCTCTGACACATTCTACACCATCGCTGGTTCCTACAGTTCTATCTCTATTAACAGCTTTAGCTTTATCAATGCCGCAACAGACTCTATAGCTCCTACTATCAATAATGTTAGTTTGTCTACCAGCACTCTTGCAGCTAATAGCAATATATCGATTTCTATTGATGTTACTGATTCTGGTATATCTGGAATCAATCTTGCTGAAGCTTGTGCTACCTTTCGTACATCAGTGGATTTAAGATCGATATCCGTGTGTAATCCTTTAATATCCATGGGAGGAAGTATTTATCAACTTAACGTACTTTTTGATCCTTGGGTGGAGAATGATACTTATAAACTCACGGATCTTTCGCTGACTGATAAGGCTGCGAATAGTGCTTCTTTATACGCTATGTGGGCAGATACACTATACACATCGACCTCCATAGCTGTTCCAGGGGTTACTGTATCAGGGGCGACTTTAGACACTAATCCTCCCATTTTAAATAACACTGCTGCGTATTTTACAAGTGGATCGTATTACTATGGAGATTTAGTTGAATTAACTTTTTCTGCATCTGACGCTATCTCCGGAATCGATGTAAATGAAATGTGTTCGGATCTCACTAATGGTACTGATTGGTATTATGTTTGTGGCAATCTTACTGCTTTGGGGGGCGGTCTCTATAGTTTTGAATTTCATATGCCATCAACATATAGTACAGGGCTATATTACCCTGAGGATATCATGGTTTATGATAAGGCTGGGAATTCTAGTTATTACTATACCTCGGGCTCTGCTATGGCATACTCTCCAGATCCAGGTTGGATGCCTCCAACCTTTTATTACTACCCTTAGTTATAAGCGAAAGGCATTAATTGTGCCTTTCGCATACCGTCTCTATAGTGTTAAGAATTTGTTACCAAAATAGCACAATCATTGGTTAGCATGCTTTTCCAGGGAACTCGGCCCAAACTGAAAGAGTCTTTATGGAAAAAGTGGTGACGGCCAAAAACAATGAGGTTGGAATGCAATCTTTTACTAATCTCTTGGATGTCTTTAGCTGGCTTGCCAAAAGTCACCTCAAATTGAATATCCTTAGCTTCAAAAGGTGTTAAAAGCTCTCTACAGTTGGTTTTCATCTTTTGGATGGCCTGGTTTTTGACTTTCTCCTTAAGGTTTTCTTCAGAGACATTCTCGTTGTCAGGGATTTTACCTAAAATCATAGCTGTTTTAATATTTTCAACGAGACGTTTCATTTCAAGCTCAGTTACTTCCTTAGTATGTACCTGTATGATTTCTTTTGTCTCAATCGAGCGTAAAAAGCCGTATGACTTTGCGAGGAATGACTGTTGGTCTTCAACTAGGTTATCAGCAATAATAGCTCCGATATCATTATTGAAATCAATCCCTTTGTTCGCAGGTACTACGAGTAGTGGTACGGGACTTCTTTTCATTAATGTGATAGAGGTTGACATACCTGATAAAGAGCTCATTTCGTCAAGATCGATGCCAACAACAATGAGTGCTGCATCATATTCTTTTGACATATCAATGATGCCATCTGAGGTATATCCACGACTTATTTTTGTTTGGCATGGGATACCGGTAAAAAAATCCGCTTGAATCTTTGCTAATTTTTCTTTGGCTGAACTTGAATCCATTTCGTTTAGTATAGATTCATAGGTTGTAATGGGGTAAATGGTGCCATCACCAACATAGGTAAAGCTGTAAAAAGGTTTTAGGCAGTGGACCAAAATCACTTCTGCCCCAGTCTTTTTTGCTAGGCTGCTAACCGATTTTATTACATAGGTCTCGTCTTTTATGAGAGATAGGCCCAGTACAATTTTTGAGCTACTGTTTAGTCTCTCTATATCCATTTTCCCTTCCTCCTTCGGGTAAACCTCACTCGTTTTAAACAATATCTGCAAAGTCTGGACCAAGCTGAAAACCGTGATATCTGAGTAATTTGGGATTAGAAATGAGCTGCATAGCTCATTTTTGTTCATATGACACATTACTGTTATGTCAATTTAGAGAAAATAAATAAATGGCAGTCAAGCACAAGGCAGAAGGAGAACTGCTGGATATGCGGAGGGATTTTTAGTCTCATTTAGATTCTATTCTAACTGTAAAAACAAGATTATTAAACAAGGGTTAATTTATTAATAATCGATGAAATGTATCCTGGCTATAACTTTAAAATCTTAATATAGACATCATCTTACTTAAGCAAACTACATAAATGTATTTTAAAACTAAAATAGCTAAAGGGTCATTTTTTTGAGCGAAATAGGCATAGTTTTATCATCGCTATATTGACTTTTTGTGTTTGATCCAATAGTTATCTGGCATATAAATGTGAAAAACAACCCAGAAGTAGGAGTAGAAGGTGATTACCAACAATCGACATATGGTTGTACTTTTATCGAGTGCAGCCGCGCTGTCTTCCCACGCACTAGGGCAAGATTCTGCAAATGCTGATGAGGCAACATCCAAAATTGAGCGCATTGAGGTCACGGGGTCGCATATTAAGCGAACTGAGGTTGAGGGTGTGTCGCCAATCCTGATGATCGATCGCGATCAAATCGAGAAAAGCGGCTTTTCAACAGTTAGTGAGTTAATGCAGAACCTCAGTATTTCATCTCAGGGTGCTTATTCGGCTTCAGTCGTTAGTGATGTCAGGGGTACAGTTACTAATGTCAATTTGAGAGGACTTGGTGCAGAAAATACCCTAGTATTGCTTGACGGGCGTCGTTTGCCTGATGAAGCTGGATTAGGTGTTGTTGATCTTTCCACTATCCCCATGGCTGCTGTCGAAAGAATCGAAGTCCTCAAAGACTCCGCTTCAGCGATTTATGGCTCCGATGCTACTGGGGGTGTTATTAATATCATTACCCGCAAAGACCTCAATGGTTCGGCACTGTATGCCCGTGGTTCAACCCCTCATGGTCTGGATGGTGCGACTGAAACCGAATTCTCTTACCTTACAGGGGCCAATCAAGACAACTTTCGTCTATTGACTTCAATCACCTATCGCCATGTTGAGCCGATCTATCACCGCGATCGGGACTGGACTAAGGTGGGGCTCAGCTTTTATGCTTATCCTGGGAACTATGCATCAACTTCTAAGGGTGCAAAGATTACAGCCCATGATAATTGTCAGTCACCCGAGAGCGAACGCATCACAGCTGAAGAAGATGGCAACCTTCTATGCTCATACAATTATGGTGCTACTATGGCCTTTTCGCCGGAGGTCACCCAAATTGGTTTCATGAATAATATTGAGTATAATTTAAGTGATGATTTAACACTATTCTCAACCATTCGCGCATCCAAACAAACGAATATATGGAACATGGCTCCAAATGCCGGCAAGTTTACTATGCCACAAGCTATCGCCCTAGCTAAGAAAGAATCCTTAGGCTTAAAGGGTGAAATTGATTCCGATGTCAATATCTATTACCGCGGTGTGCCCTGGGGATTACGTCAATGGGAAGAGGAAAACACCCTCATTGGTGGTAATATTGGGTTAAACGGTAGCATTGGAAGCGATTGGGGATGGAATTTCGTTGTTGGCCATACCCAAAGCAAAAAAGATACTATCAACCCTGGTGGATTTATGCTCATAAGTGAGCTGGTTTCATCCATAGAAGCTGGTGAGTTCAACCCTTTTGAAACTCAACTTAGCGACAGCTCTTTAGCCGTCGTTAATCGCTCACGCTACGAACCTTTCCAGGTCATAGACACGCAAATGTCCACCTACCAGACAACCTTTTCCGGTGATCTTATGGAGCTTGGTGGTGGTATGGCTGGTCTTGCCGTCGGCGTATCGCGATCTGAACAAAGCTACAAAAAAGTTATCGACCCACAATCTGAAGCTGGAAATGTCTTTGGTGTTACTGAAGATCAAGGTGCCGAGGGTGATCGTGAGCAGTCTGCAGCTTTCTTCGAAATTGCATTGCCTGTAACATCGCAACTTGAATTCCAACTAGCGGCTCGTCATGATGTTTATAATGATTTCGGTTCCACAACCAACCCCAAGTTTGGATTCAAATACTTACCCACAGAAAGTATTCTCTTCCGCGGTAACGTCGGTACTGGCTTTAAGGCGCCAACCCTTAGTGAGATCTATAAAGGCACGCAGATTGGTTTGGAAAACTTATACGATACTCCAGACTGTGGTAGTGGATGTACAGAGAGAACCACTGAAATTGAAATTCAAACTTCTGGTAACCCTAACTTAACGGAAGAAACCTCATTATCTTATAACTTCGGTGTCGTTACAGAACCTATTAGCGGGTTATCCATTGGAGCTGACTACTGGTATATTAAAATTGAAGATATTGTGGCTGAAATGGACCCTCAAGATGTTCTTGATGCCATTGCTGCTGGACGAAACTTTGATGGAGTTGAAATCCAACGTGTCGGCGGCGAAGGTGGTCGTTTGGAAAGAATCAAGCTACCAGTCATGAACTTAGGTACATCCGAAGATGCTGGTGTCGACACTAATATCGCCTACCGTTTTAACGCCGGATCAAGTAGATTCTTCCTTAATGCTGACTATTCTCGTAAGATTTATGCTCGTAGCGTACCTTTCCCTGGGCAACCGCAGCAGGATACTCTGTATGAAAGAGGGGAACCACGCTGGAGATCTACAGCAGCTGGCACTTGGGGCTTTGGTGCCCATGCTGTGACTCTCAGAAATAACAGAATTGGAGAGCAAAAATCTGAAGGGCAGGGTTTGAAAATTGGTGCCTTTTCCACTTACGATCTCCAATATGCCTGGAATCACCCTTGGGGTGGACAGCTGGCTTTAGGAGCATTAAACGTTCTCGATACTGACTTCCCCGCGGATGATTCAGAGCGTGCCGGAGATGATACTCGTGTTGTCGAACTCTACAATCCAAATGGTCGTGTTTTATACATGAACATCAACCAAACTTTTTAAGTTATAAAAGAGTTCACGTAGTAATTTTTTTGAGATCTTCATAGAAGGTCTCATTTTTTTTTGGATCTTTGACGGTCATGGTATCCAAAAGTTTAAAATACAGTTTCAGCGAGTCCACCGCATCTTGAGTAGCAGTATGAGCCGCATGTTTCATACCAAGGATGTTTTCTAATTGAGTGATGCTGACCGATATGTCCTGCAGGTTCAAGAGATGTCTTAAAAGGTGTAGGTTAGAAGTTAAGTCCTGCATTTGATAATGAAAGTTTCGTTCTAGCCACTCCTCTCCAAAGGTTTCCCCTAGGAGCCGTCTATCCAAGCCGGCAACGCTTTTAGTTAGGATAACAGGCTTGCCGTATAGTAATTGCATTTTTTCAATAAAAGCAGAAATCAAAAGACCAGCCTCTTTTATTGAGACCCCTTTGTTGGAAGCTCGTTGAACGATCTCATTAAGCTTGGGATGGTTGATAACGAAGCTTGATATGTTACCATCCATTTTGAGAGTATTTAAACTAGGACAACGAACCAGTATTGAAAAACTATTCTCTATCATGATGCGGCGTTCAGTAATAGATGCTGGGACTAATGCGATTTGTGTAAGAAAAGGTCTATTTACCTCGTGATATAGGCCGGTGCTTTCTAAGTCGAGACTTAGGGCTAGATCTACAGATATTTTATGTTGCAAATAAAACTCCCCCTATTGATTCTGAAAGGTTAATTCTCTTTCTTAATATGCTTCGGCAAAAAAATTGCCAGCATTAATGGGATTATGGGAAGCCAGCACGGCACCTCATCCTTATAAATTAGGTGTCAAGTAAGATAAGGCCCTTTATATCGATAAATATGTGAAAGCTTTGTAACAGACTAATTTAAAATAGAGACCAGATGATCTCCTAAGGACATTGGGGAGTAAAATCTTCTGAGGTGATGTAAGCGCTACAGAGTTGCTCCTTGGACAATTTTTCCCAGGAAATGTTTATATTATTGCTTAGAATGGTCCCATCGAGTTTGGCTCCAGTCCAGATAGTATCCTTCATGGTAGCTCCAGAGGCGTCAACATTTGTTAAATTAGCACCGCTCAGATCTGCGCCATCCATATGGGTATCTATCAGTCTTGTATCTGTAAAATCTGCATTGGTGAAAGTAGCTCCAGTAGCACTCCCGTATGTAAAGTCGATACCCCTAAACTTTGCTTGGGATAAGTCTGCCTTTGATAAAGTGGCTTGAAAAAGAGATGCGTCCGTTAGATCTGCCCTCTGTAAATTGGCTCCTTTGAGAGTAGCGTCTTTGAGCAGTGTACCGCTAAGGTTAGCTCCTTGAAGGTTTGCTTCTGTTAAGTTGACCATGCTCAGATCTAGGTTAGAAAGATCGGCACCTTGTAGATTGCATTTTTGGCACTCTCTTGAATCCAATAGCCGGTTTAAATCTTCAATGGAATACTTGGGCTGTCCAGATTTATTTATTTCATCAACTTCAGTGCGAGACTGATTTATTTCAATTGATGGTTTCTTATGTTCTTTAGTCTTTAAAGTGGAATCTATTTGTTCATGCTCTTGATCCACTGTAGTTGCACTAGGGTTTTCAGCATAGGCTGGTTGGGTTTGGGAGCGTTCAATTAACGGCTGCGTTGTTTCTCTATCAGAAATGAAATGGTATGAAATAACAACAATGACAAGAAATGTAAAAAGGATAAAATATTTCATAGCTAATTCTCTCTACAGTGAAACTAGCAAAATCTATTAAATATCATGGTTTCTTGGACCTATATTTGGATTTTTTCGAACTATGATCTTTAACTGGTTTTTGATTTTTTTTGTCATCAGTCCTAGGCTTGTTTGAAGCAACGGAAGATGATTTTTTTTCTTTAATTTTTTTTGTATTTTCCATCTCAGATCTTGTTAGGATAATGGATTTTTTGCCATCAATTTTAGTATCTAATTGAATAGCTAGCTTTTCAAGGTGTGGGGAAAGTTTAAAAATACGAATGTTCATTTCGTCATATTTGATCGGCTTTTTACAGCTGAGTTTATACTGAGAGGTAATGTTTTGATAACGATCCACATATTTAAATTTTTCACTCATAGGTACTATTTTAGAAGCCATCTTGCTATCTTTAACTCTAAGATTGTAAGAAAGCCTTACATAGGGCTTAATTAGCATTTTGCATGAAAAATCCTTTGTAGAAAAGATATGAGCTGGATTCATGATTTTATCCGAAATATTTTTAATGATGAGCATTTTTTCACTATTTTTTTCTTCAAACTTATCAACTTTGGTAAAGTTATAAGTAGGGCCTGTAAACGCAATTATATAGTTGTCTTTGACTTCTGTAATTCGTAAAGAAGCATGTCCTTGTAATCGATTGTCTTCAAAAGGGGGGAGATTGAATTGCTCATGTTTATTATTGTGAGCTAAGCTAATTGCAGGTATGCTGAGTGCAAAAGTTAAACCTAAAGTTTTCATTTGTCCCTCCATATTAAAAAAGAGATCGGCTAAAAAACTGATCTCTTGAGAAGCTATATGATTTTAATTTACAAAATTTGAACTATTTAACAACTTGAAAATTTATTCTTGTATTACCTTCATTACTATTATGGTTATACATACCGGTATCGGTAGGATTTCCTGATGTGTTCATTTGAACTACCTGTGTCTCATCCCCTAGCACACCTTCTCCGAGATCTCCACTACATTGTCCCGCTGATAATACTGCACCACCAGGCCAGTGACCGAATGCGACACTATCAGATGAATGTATACGAAGAGTTCCTTCTCTTTGATCTTGTCCTATAGAATTTGGACTTACACAGAAAATAAGTTTCTGACCTTCTTTTACTTGTAAAGGAGTCGCAGCGTTTAGTAATGTTGTCGTCTTAGGCTGTTCTCCTGCTGCTACAGTTTCCTGTGCTACTAAATTGGCGGACGTTGTAACCTGAGTTCTACCGATATCTGAGCGGTAAGTAGCCGTAGCGTTAGTACCATCAAGAGTTGCCGTAATTACCACTTCATCCATTGCCAATAAATCTGCTTGAGTTAAAGGTGTAAGATTTTCTTCAACTGGAGTATCTTCCACTTCTTCTTTTTCATCAGCTTCGGTTTCATCTTCAACGACAGGAGTTTCATTGTCTTTTTCTGATGCTCCTATTTTTTGATTGTCAACTTTCTCTGCTGTAGCTGCATTGCTTTGTGGTGTGTATTCTACTGGCTGTGTATTACAACCTAATAAGGCCCATAGAATTGCCATCGAAGAAATAGTGCTAAGTCTCATATAATCCCCTAAATAAAAATTTTCCTGTCTTGGTATACAGGACTTGATAAATTTACGTGCTCTATGTCTTAAGCAAAGAACATGCCTCTTTAATTTGTTTCTAAACCCTCGTAAATTCAGTTAAATTGAAAACTTAATAGTGTCTATATCCGCGTCAGTGAAAAGAGAATGGCCTGTAATCAGCTAGAAACACATGGGAAAGATACTCTTACCCAAATTACGTATCGGTACTAATTGATGAGGAGTTTAATATAGCTATAAAAGGTAGAAAAACAAGTGTGATAGAGTGTTTTTTATTTTTACTCCTCGGAAGTTAATTTGAAAAATTGGTATTATGAAAAAAACTAAATAATAATTAAATTATCTGAATATAATGCCGATATATAAGCGTTGGGAAATTACTATAGATTATTGATCTTAAAAATTAGGGACAAATCATGAAATTGTTGGGGATCTTGAGTAATATTTTTATTTTAGCTTGCTTTATAGTTAGTTGTGCAAGTGGTGAGCCAGCTGCAACTCAATATAAAAAAGCCAAAGAAGCTGAAGCCGCTGCAGGTGTAACTGGTGCTGATCAGGATGCTAATCAAGACGCCGGTGGTGATCAAGACGCTGGTGGTGATCAAAACGCTGGTGGTGAAGACAATGCGGCATTAGTGGCTGCGGGACTGGAGTTATATAATAGTAATGGTTGTGGAGGATGTCATTCAGGTGCCATAGCCCCTGTCTTATTCGACGGCTATGCGGGTCCAGATCCAGCTGGTGTAGCGGAAGCTTATAGCAGTGAGCCGGCGGCAACTTCACATGTAAACCCAGAAACTTTGTCAGAAGAGCAAGCCGAACAGTTGTATGCTGCATTTCAAGGAGCTGCTCCATAATCTAAATTTTAAAGCATTAAATAATCCTACATAGGGAGTCTTCGTATTGATTTCCTATGTAGGTTTACTGCGTTTTGCAGTCATTTTGTTTTGCTGTTTCCTTCCTGTTGAGATTTTCTTGATTTATCTCAATAATTAGCATTAATCTTTTAGCTGAGTAACGGTGCCTGTATGACTTGTATGGTTTTCCATTGCCCTAGTAATCTGAAATATTCATTTAGGACATTTCTTTTAATAGAAGGATAAATGAGTGGGAGTATTTCCTTTCTGCTTATTGCTTTCCTATTCAGATAGTCATACATTATTAAGGAAATGGATGCTTATCTACTTGGAGAGTGGCGATGAATAAGGTTGCAGTGGTAACTGGTGCTTCCTCTGGCTTAGGAATAGAGTTTTGTAAGCAATTAGCTCGCGATGGATACAAAGTGGGTATGATTGCACGTCGTAAAAGTCCCATGGAAAAGCTACAAAAAGAGCTAAGCTTACAGGGAAAAGAGGCTCGCTACTATTGTTGTGACGTGCTGGATTTTACAGAAATGGAAGCAGCTGCCCAGTATTTTGAAGACGAATTAGGTCCGATTGGATTATTAATTGCAAACGCTGGAGTAGGGGAAGCTATACCTCTTCATCGTTTTGATGCAAAACTAGGAAAAACCATAATAGATGTAAATGTGACTGGTGTCATGAATTCCATAGCATCTGTAATACCTAAATTTATGGAGCGGAAAGAAGGACAAATCGTTGCAATTTCATCATTAGCCTCCTTTTTAACTCCACCAAAATCCTATATTTATTGCGCAAGTAAGGCTGCTCTCAATACTTATATTAAGGGATTGTGGATGGAGGCAGTGGATTATAATATTGATATTACAAATGTGTATCTAGGTTATGTGAAAACTCCAATGACAGCAAGGAATCGCTTTAAAATGCCTTTCATCATGGAAGCAGAGAAAGCTGTTGGTTTGATGTTAAAAGGGATTTATAAGAAAAAAAGAGAAATCTGTTTACCAAAGAAGCTCTATATAATTACTCGTATCATAGGTTCACTCCCATTGGAAATACAGCGCAGGATCTTTAAAGCTTCCTAGGGTTATCTTTTGCCGAACTTGCCGTGACTTTTTCACCAGATATGGCAATCTCTTAGATAAGCATCAGCTGCATCCAAGAAATTTGGACTCGGTTTTCAGCCAAACCACTCTTATCTCAGCAGCAATGAAAAAGAAAAATTTTTGCTACTTTGAGAGCGCTTTCTGGGTCGTTCGGATAATCCATGTGTTGATAAAAGCTGCGTAACTGCTCAAGTTTCTTGATTTCCAAAGCCTCTTCGTGGAAGACTTTATAATGAGCTAACAAGAATAAAGAGTATCCTGATTTAAAAGCTCCAATATCAAATAATGAAAATCTCCAGGCTTGTTCTGTGAAGCGTGAGTATTGCTCTGTAAATAATATCAAACTGGTCCGATGACGGTTTAAGAAGTTAAGAGCATTAGAACGACTTTTTAAATCACAATAGTTGAGCATTTTTATTAAATAAGAAGGATAAAAAATTTCTTCCATTCTGTTCAACTGCCATTTTTCTGCTAATTCGAGTTCAATTGATCGTATTGCAGGTTCACTAACGATGGCTTGAAGACTGAGTTGGTCTGTAATAGGGGTATCCTCTTGAGTCCCTTGGGATAACTTCGTTTCATAGGCTTTTATTTGGCTCTTAATTGAGGAGAACTCTTGATCAGCTAGCTCCAAAAGGCCGGCCAAACGGGAGAAGCGGCGGCGTATCCCAGAGGGTACCGATTCTGGAAATTTGTATCCGAGATCATGCTCAATTTCAGCCCATGTATGCTGAAGGATAGTTCGAATTTGGATTTCGAAGCTGTAAGGAGAATTTTTTTCCAAACGACAGATGTAATGCAAAGATCTATAGCCAAACACTTTGGGATCTTGAGCGAGCCGCTTATCGATAGAGTTGTCATAGTCAATGTGAAAAGCTTGCTCAATTATTTTACCGACAACATCGATATCTTCTTCGAAATAAGTTACTATTCTGAATCCAATAAGATCAGTGATATCGGATAAGCTCTGATAGATCTTATCAGGCCGTGCTAATTTCCCAGATAGACTTGATGGCGACTTTAAACGGCTATTAACACCATGAACTTTCAGGCTTTCAGCTTTTAGGTTGTTGTGGATCTCTTGTTCAATTATAGGGATTTTTTCTTTTAATTCGTCCACAACCTGTTGAAAGTGGTCAAGAATTTGCTGATTTATCACTGGGTATCCTCTGTTCATGATCCAAAGAAATAAACCTAGAATAACTCTTGGCAGAAAAAATCGCTATCATCTATGCTTGTATAGGTATTCATTATTGAGAGAGACTTCGTTGTGTTCAAGCCAATAAAACTTCTGCGCTGGCCTAGCTTGCAAACAGTACTGCCGACATTTTGGCCTTTGCCTAAGGCTCCCGTTGATTATTGGCTGGATGTGGTCTTGAGTGATGGTGATGTTTTGCGCAATGGCATCAATATTCCGAGCCCGGAAATCCAGCAAATGAAGGGAATCATCCTTTCTATACATGGCTTAACAGGATGTTCTGATTCCAATTATAATAGGAGGCTCAATTCTAAAATTATAACACAAGGTTATATATTTTGCCGGATGAATCTGCGTGGTTGCGGCCCTGGAAAGGGGCTAGCGAAAAAAACTTATCACGCGGGTCAGATAGACGATCTTCACGAGCTTATACTCAAGCTGGCGTCCCAGTTTCCTAATCAGCCTATCTTCTTAATGGGGTTTTCGCTGGGCGCAAATCTGATGCTGCGGTATCTTGGGATGAAAAAACAAGAGATTCCCGATGCCGTTAAAAGTTTTATGGCTGTCTCTCCCCCATTTGACCTTACGGCGTCATCAGAACATCTCAAAAAAGATCATCATTACTGGGATCGCTACTTCGTTAGGAGGCTTATTAGCTCCGTTTACGAATTACACGAAAAATATCCTGAGCTCGGGCAAGTCCGTTTTCCTAGTCAATGTAGCTTGGCTGATTTTGACGATATTTACACTGCACCCCGGCATGGTTTCGGTACGGTAGAAAAGTACTACAGTACTTGTAGCTGTGGTCATTATTTGCATGATATAACCATCCCGGGGCATATCATTGGAGCATACGATGACCCTATAGTGAGTTACAAAGATATCCCTCATGTACCCCAGCATATTGCGCTTCATCTGAGCCGTTATGGTGGCCATTGTGGCTTTATCGGTGAGAATCTAGGAAAAAAATTTTTCTGGCTAGACGATTTTATTCTAACATGGTTAGAACGTAATGGGCCTTTTGTTGGTAACTGATTGAAGTGACCAGTTTCGTTAATTTCTGGAAGGGTGTGAGCATGAAGTTGCTGACTGTGATTCTCTTAGTGTTTGTGGCTGGGGTGTCAATATATTTATTTCAAAATGAAAATAATTCATTAAATGATGATTTGTGGCTCGAAGAAGTTACAGGCGAAAAAGCCCTCCACTGGGTTAAAACTGAGAACCAACGAACTACATCGCACCTAGAGCAGAACCCAAATTTTTCGACCATTCAAGAGGAAGCAGCCAGCATTCTCATGAGCCGTGATAAGCTAATTTCTGGATCTCAGTTTGATGGCTATTTTTTTAATTTTTGGCAAGATGGGAAAAACATTAAGGGTCTTTGGAGACGGCAACTATGGTCAGACTTTCTCGCTGGCAAAAAAAACTGGGAAAACTTAATCGATTTTGATCAGCTGTCACATGTTGAAAATAGAAGCTGGGTTTTTAAAGGGGCCAATTGTCTTAAAGGCTCCACACGTTGCTTGATAAACTTATCTGATGGTGGCAAGGATGCTAGTTCTCTTAGAGAATATGATCTGGTGAGCAAGTCCTTTGTAACGGGGGGGTTTAGTGCACCGGCATCAAAGTCCGAGTATATTTGGAAAAATTTGGATGAGATCTTGGTGGCATCTACCTTTGGTGATGATAGTATCACTGACTCCGGTTACGCTAAAAAAATTAAGGTATGGAAAAGAGGACTTGCATTGGAATCCTCTCCGAGCATTTTTGATGGCCAACAAAAGGATGTATCAGTTTGGGTGCGAAGGATGGAAGATGGTGACAAGCATCATTTCTTATTAGGCCGTGCCAAAACTTTTTTCACATCTACTTATTTTCTTTATCATGATAATCAAGCAATAGATCTAAATTTGCCTGAAGATGCAGAGCTTCAAACTATCATCAATGGAAAGATGGTATTATTGCTGAAATCAAAGTCAATGGGTATGGATTCGGGTGATTTAGTTTCCTTAGCCGTTGAAGATGCTTTATCTGGGAATTTAAAGGCTACATTGATTTTTCGGCCCCATAGCCGGCAAGCAGTGGAAAAAGTTCGTGCTACCAAAGATCAGCTATTAGTTAGTTACTTAGATGATGTGAAAGGTCGACTGGCCGTCTTTACTTTCGGTGCAGGAAAGTGGGTATCTAAGACTCTTGCATTTGAAGATAACGCAAGTATCGGCATATTCGGTACGGATAGTGACAGCAACGAATTTTTATCGACTTCTCAAAATTTTATCACTCCGCCCACACTATATGTGATCAATAGTCAAACTCATAGTAAGAAAGTATTGCAGCAGCTCCCTGCATCTTTTGATGCCACAGACCTTATTGTAAAGCAGGTATTTACCACTAGCAAAGATGGAACTCGGATACCCTACTTTCTGATTCATAACAAGGATATTGCCTTGGATGGTACCAATCCAACTGTTCTTTATGGTTACGGTGGGTTCGAAATTTCCTTAAATCCTTTTTATTTGGGTCCTATTGGAAAAATTTGGCTTGAAAGGGGTGGTGTCTATGCTGTGGCAAATATTCGTGGTGGGGGAGAGTATGGTCCTAAATGGCATCAAGCAGCTTTAAAGAAGAATCGTCATCTTGCCTATCAGGACTTTATTAGTGTCGCAGAAGATTTAATTGCTAGCAAAGTCAGCTCTCCCGAGAAACTTGCTATTCGCGGTGGCAGTAATGGCGGCTTGTTAGTAGGTGCTGTGGCTATGCAACGACCTGATTTGTTTAAAGGTGTCCTGTGCTTAGTCCCACTTCTTGATATGCTGCGTTTTCATGAATTATTGGCAGGAGCCAGTTGGATGGGTGAGTATGGAAATCCTGAAGATGCTGATATGAACCAATATATTAAAACCTATTCACCCTATCAAAACTTGGCCACTTCAGGGGAGTATCCTGAAATATTCTTTATTACATCAACTAAAGACGATCGTGTTCATCCCGGCCATGCCAGGCGTATGGCTCATAAAATGCAGACTTTTAATCACCCATTTTATTACTATGAAAATATCGAGGGAGGGCACAGTGCTAGTGCAAATCTCAAGCAAACAAGTTATCGATACGCCCTTGAATTTACCTATTTAATGGAAAAAATTGGTCTCGCTAATAACCATCAAAATGGATAAAAAATTGGTTCCGGTGGGGGCTGCCATCATTGCACGTGCCGGGCGGTACTTTATCGCCCGCAAAGCGCCAGGTAAAAAAAAGGAAGGCTGGTGGGAGTTTCCAGGTGGTAAGCTTGAGCCTGGGGAAACAATATTTTGCTGCATTAAGCGAGAGATGGTTGAG
>JBNKNM010000089.1:0-20351 GCA_050293845.1 Pseudobacteriovorax sp.
AGACAGAGAATTAATCCCTGGAAACATAAACAGATTATTTTTGACGACTGGACTGGATGGATCGTCCAATGTGTCCACACTAGCTAGACCACACACGTGCGACTAGATCAACAAAGGTAGTATTAAAGTTACCTTTTGAATCGGTAACAGTAATGGTAATTTCACCTTCTTTTAAACCTATGGGTAGGAGAATATTAACCTTATCTGCACTACCAGTTGTTTGCCCGATGAGCTTATTCCCAAGAAAAACTTCTATTTTTTCAATGTCCGAATATTTCTCTTTGGTATCAATGGATAGCGAGTATCGGCTGGAATTGTTAGCTTTTATTGAAAAATCACTCTCTGCCACAAATGCTTGGGCCTTGATGGATTCCATGAGTAGATTCATATTGATCATCCGCCCACCGGCAATATTCTTCCCAAAATTCAATGAGACAGCAGAATCTAACAACTCAGCCTTAATGTCTTGTGCCGACAATTCAGGGGCAAAAGCCCAAAACAGGGCTACAGCACCAGCTACTAGAGGAGACGCCATAGACGTTCCACTTAATACAGCATAGCCCACATTGGGATCATTGGGATCGACAAAAGTTGAAGCGATACTCTGTCCTGGAGCTGCTATGTCTACAGATGTTTGCCCATAATTCGAGAATTCAGCAAGATCACCGGCACCATGAACAGCCGCTACTGAAATGATGCCACTATCATTGTAGCTAGCAGGGTATGACGGATTTAAGTCGTTGTCATTATTTTCATTTCCTGCTGCCGCTACCAAGATTTTGCCATTGTCAGTATTCATAGCAATAGCATCGACCATAGGCTGCGAAAAGCCACCGCCCCCTAAAGACATATTTAGTACTTTGGCATTCGTAGAAGCTACATATACCAATCCATTGACAACCGCTTCTGTGGTACCTGTACCATCATCACCTAATACCTTTACCGGTATAATAGCAGCCTTCCAGCAAATACCAGCAACTCCTTCTGCATTGTTACCAATGGCACCAATAGTACCAGACACATGGGTTCCATGTCCCTGACGATCAACAAAGTCGTTAATATTGTTGGTCGAGAAGTTTCTGCCCGCATTAGCCAGCACATTATCTGCTAAATCAGGATGGTTGGCATCGATGCCGGTGTCTAGTACCGCTACAGGAACCGCACTACAGTCGGTCTGTTTATCCCAAGCAATAGTAGCCTGCGAGTCCGTATCCTGCACAAATTGTAACTGTTGCACCGGATCAACACCGCGATTATCCATTCCCCAAAGAGATTCAAATAAGGGATCGTTGGGAACTGCGGTTGAATAAGTGACAAAATTGGTATCAGCATAGTTTACACGATTATCGTTGGCTAATTTAGCAAATAATGCATCTTTCTTATCAAGGGTAGGTGCTGAAAAGTTGAATCGATAAGTATTAGGTAAGAGCATTTTTTGAGATGAAACAAAATCATAATCTTTAGTGAAATGTGCCAAATCAGTTTCACTCAAGGGGTGTTGAAACTGAACGATCAGGTGCTCGCCAACTTCAACATGTACAGACTCAACCTGACCTGTTTTCTTACTGACATTTTCTCTTATAATGAAGAACTCACCTAATGCGCTAGGCGCTCTCACCAGGGTTACCCGCACTAGCTTTTCATCAACACCCGTATAATCGCGAGTTTCTATGACGTTGGATTGTTTGAGCTTCTGAATATGGTTTTTCTTCAGAGAAAATAAACCTGATTCCATTGAGATATCTGGCAAAGACGCTGCTGAGTTCGCATCTGTTGCTATCCCTTGATCCACCACCGGGTCAGGCTGCTTGATAGCTCCATCATAAGTAAATTTAATCGTAGGGGAAATTGTGTTCTGATATCCTGATTTTGATTTTGAGAGTATAGCCTTCTCAGACTGAGGAGCCTGTTGTTGTATTGATGTGGTGGTGAGATGTTCTGCTTTTTTTTCCTGTATAAAGTTTGTGGTATAATAAATGCAGTACATAGCGATGGCGACAGCCACCCCAAATCCAAGTTGCGTTTTCATGATTCCCCTTTAGTCGGAAACAAATCGTCCTAAACTATACATGGTCTTAATCCTGCAATAGTCGATCCAAGCAAGGTGCGTTTTTTCGGATGTGATTTCAAAGATATTAGGCGGATTGTTGTGAACAATAACTGAACACTGTTTACTATTCAAACATTCCTCGAAGAATGTTAGTATATTTTGTAAAAGCAAAATTTGAAAGGCATAGATCATGATTCAATATGATGACGATCAAGATCGTAATATGGAAATGAATAAAAGCTTACAGGAATTTGCCCATGAAATCGGCATCATCTGTGCACTAGAAGCTGGGGGTAAACTGGACTCGAAAAGCGCTTACAAACGCATCAAGAGCAAGTGGAAGGAACTCAAGAATAAAAAAAAGGAGTTATTTCCAAAAGTTGACTCCGCAGTCTAATCCATAACAGCTAGCGACACAATGAGGATGATGGATGGAACAAACTCTAGCAGATTTGGTTCGGCTGGAAACAAAGGCCACTAAAGGCTTACAACTAGAAGCTTCTTTTTCTTACAGGTTGCGAACTAAAGAGGGTAATAAAAAAGGAATTCCTAAAGAATTTCATGTTGAAAGTTTTTTTTTCTTGCCCTCTCAACTTAATATAAATAGCACGACATATCCCATTGAAGATTTCTATCGCGATATGAAGTCTTACATCAATTTCAGAATCCCTAAACTCTCCTACAAAGAGCTGGTGGGTATTGGAAAAAACTTTAGTAATTCGCCACTATTTCGTATTGAGCAATTTTTAAGTCAGCTGGAAAACCGCCCCTTAAATCAATTGCAACGCAAGTACCTATTACAAGAACTCCGGGTTTGGGCCTGTGCTCTCCATAATTATACAGAGCGACGTCTACAAAAGCTAAGAAAAATTGAAAACTCGCGGCATCACCACCACTCCAAAGAAGATTTGTCCAACCATTTTCTTAAGCGCACCAATAGCCAAAGTCTCAAGAATATCAGTCACATTTTTAAGATTTGGGGTCTTACACTACATAAAATTTGCTGTAAACACCAATCATTATCCTTAGATTACGATATCCAAAGTGTCGACGAATATGTTTTCATGGTTTCCAGAGACTTCATCTTCGAACTGCAGCGTCTGTCTCAATTGATTACAAATAATATTGCCACTATGAATCACGATATCAAAGCAAGAATCCGTTTACTACGATGGTATGCTCGCAAACGAGATTTTTTATGGCTTGAAACCCAAACCCCAGACTCAACAATTGAGGACTACATTCATAGAAAGGCCGCTCTGAAAAAGGAAATTTGGTCTTCCCTTTATATTGAAACTCGCTCCCAGTCGCTCTTTAAACTACGCAAACAGATGGGGTCCATGCTAGCTGCAGGCTTTGCAGGGTTTTGGGCTGTGTTAGCAGAGATTTTAATCAACCGCAACGGCACGAGCACTCGGAATCTCAATACCAGTGGTTTTATTCTCATTACAGCACTCGTACTTGCCTATATCCTTAAAGATCGTATTAAAGAAATTGGTCGAACGCGCTTCAAATCTGGCCTCTTTGGAAGACTCCCTGACACCCATTGCAAGTTATTATTCGATGCGGGTACTTCCCTAAGACCCCTTGAAGTAGGTACATATTCCGAGAAGGCCTACTATGAAAAGATCAAAAATATACCAGAAGATCTTCTGCAAGCTGTGTTCGATCATAATTCCATATGCGGAGACCATATCTATTATTCCAAGCGCATCCGGGTTTATCGCAACCGCATTCTAAAGCTAGGTCTTAAAATAAGCGCTATCTATGACTTTTTTCGAATTAGTCTTAAACCTTTGATGTTTTATGTGGAAAATAGCTTGGAGAACGTCTTTCTGCCGGATCAAAAGCTGAACTTCGTAGTTAATTCCATGCCAAAGGTATATAAAATTGATCTTATATTCAAAATAAGTGGTAAAGTGAAGCCCAAGCATCTTCCCATGTGGCGTCACTACAAAATAACAGTTTCGAAAAATCGTATTCATCATATCCAAGCCCAACCTCTATCCTCCCGATGCAAACATTAGTAATGATGAAAGCCATTGACATGGCACACGAGACCGTGAAATAAAGCACTTGCTGGTCCGTACGGATAAAGGGAACCAGGTGAAATTCCTGGACGATCCCGTCACTGTGATTGGGTTAATCAAGTTATAAGCCACTCTTACTCTATTTAAGGGGAAGGCGACTTGGTGCACAAGAAACCCTCAGTCAGGAAACCTGCCAGCTTATGTTTACTCTGGCATCTTACCTCGGGGAATCGGTGAGAGGTCTTGTCCTATTACTACACTTCAGTACCATCTATTCCCCATCTATGGAGATTCTTCAATGCCTCAACGCAAGGGGATTGTTATTGTCTATACTGGCGATGGCAAAGGTAAAACGACAGCAGCATTTGGCATGGCTTTCAGAGCCTTGGGTCGCGGCTTTAAAGTGGGTATCGTCCAGTTCATCAAAGGCAAATGGATGACTGGCGAACGTAAATATGCCGAATCGATAGAGTCTGTTGACATTGATGTTATGGGGAAGGGTTTTACCTGGGAAAGCGCTGACCTTAAACAAGACAAACAGGCAGCTATCGCAGCCTGGCGAAGGGGAAAAACGCTGATTCAAGATGGAGCCCACCCTATTGTCATTTTGGATGAAATAACATATGCCATAAACTATGGATTCATTGATGGTGACGACGTGGTTGCAACTTTAGTAAACAAGCCTGAAGCAATCACAGTGGTCCTTACCGGCCGCAATGCCCCTGAGAGTTTATGCAATATAGCTGACCTGATCACCGAAATGAAGATGTTGAAGCATCCTTATAGCGATGGACATAGGGCTTTGGTTGGTGTTGACTTTTAATTTCCAACAAACTTCCCTAAACAAGCAGCTTCAGATGGAACCTTCAGGCTTTCTTTTGTGTTGGCACCTAGAGCACCCCTGCGAAACTTCAGGATGGACCCTGGTAGGTAGCCAGGCTAGAGGCATCAAAACCTTGTACTGGCTGAGGGTCTGTGCTGCCGATATCCAACATGTTTGCCCTACTTCCTTTTGTCGTAATCGTATCGAACCCTACGCGGAACATCCCTATGCTTGCTTTTTAACCAGCGCTAGCCTGACGGATTTTTCGTCGAGCGTTCAGCAAAAAAGCGAGTTGTCGGTGCGTTGCATAGCCACAGTGGGGCTGGGAAACGCCCTACGAGTTGGTGATCCAGCAGCTCACTCCCCCGTGAATACTATCAATATTGCCTGCGAAATCAATCAGAGCTTAACAACTAAAGCCCGCATAGAAGGTCTATCCATTATAGGGGAAGCAAAATCCCTTGCCATGATTGAGCATGGTATTGTCAGTTACAAAACGCATCGGTTGGCGACAGGAACGGGAACTGACTGCTCCATCATTGCCAGCAAAGAAGGCCTAGGGATTCACAGCTATGCCGGAAAACATACGATACTAGGCCAACTTATTGGACAGGCTGCCTATCAAGCTGTTTATGCAGGTATTAAGACTTGGAAACATAAGAATCCCCATAGCCCTCTCATCCGGAGCACATAAAGGAGCGTAAATGGGTAAGTTTTTTTTAGTTATTGGTGGTTGCCGCTCTGGAAAAAGTAGCTTTGCTGTAGAACAAGCCATGAAGTTTGAAGAACGCTATTATTTGGCAACAGCTCAAGCCTACGATAAAGAAATGTTGATTCGTATCCAACGCCACCAGAATGAACGAAATCAACAATTCATAACCATTGAAGAGCCCTTGAAACCCTACTTGCATATCCCAAAAATGGATTCTCATGGGGTGCTGGTTCTCGACTGCTTGACCCTGTGGATTTCTAATCTGCTGATGTTAGATTTATCCGATCATGACATTCTTAAAGAGGTCGATACTTTGATAAATGCCCTTCAGTCCCATGATATCACTAGCTACATTGTGAGCAATGAGGTAGGGATGGGCATCGTACCGGAAAATAAATTATCACGCAGGTTTCGTGACCTAGTGGGTTGGTCTCACCAGAACTTATGTCAACGGGCGTCAGAAGTTTACCAGCTTTCTTTCGGTATACCTCTTCCTCTAAAAACCATTAGCAATGAGTTTATTCATGGCCGATATTGAAATATATTTTCTAATAGCGGCCATCTGGATCGATGCCCTATGGGGAGAATACCCCAATTTCTGCCATCCGGTTGCTTGGTTAGGTCACCTTCTAAGTATCATCTATGCTCTGTTATATCACCTCTCCTCAAGCAAGCAGCTAATGTACGGTTGGATCTTAGCTTTAATGATCCCTTTAACTGGATCTTATGCTTGCTGGTTTTTAATCAAATCGATTACCAACCCCTGGCTATATGGGTTGGTATATATCTTTTTATTGAAATCCACCTTTGCATTAAAAGCACTAGGTGACGCTCATATGGAGGTATTCCGAAACATTGCGTCCGGAGATATTCCAAAAGCCCAGGCAAATTTAAGTCATTTATGCTCGCGCACTCCTCATCATCTTGATGAACAAGAACTTATGGGAGCTTCCATTTCATCCATTGCTGAAAATCTTTGTGACAGCATTGTCGCTCCTTGCTTTTTCTATTTGATCGCTGGTCTGCCGGGTGCTGCATTTTATCGGATCGTTAACACAGCAGATGCCATGTTTGGCTATAAAGACCAAAGGTTATGGTTGGGCCAAGGAGCTGCCAAGTTAGATGATCTTATGAACTACATTCCAGCAAGGATAACTGCTTTGTTACTGATCTTAATAGCCTTATTCAAAAAACTTCCGGCGGTCAACGGACTTCGCATCGCACTGAGAGATAGCAAAAAAACCCCATCACCCAATGGCGGTTGGCCCATGGCAACCATGGCAGGGCTTCTGAACATTCGCCTATCTAAACCAGGAGCCTACGAGTTGGGTGATCCACTCCAAATCATCAACACCGATCACATGAGAGTATCCTGGAGTATCGTCCAATTAGCAGGTTATCTCACGCTGACTCTTGCCCTTTTAAGAGGAACATGGCAATGATTTCTGAACGTATTCATGGTGGATCTTGCCAATATAATGCAGATCAAATCCAACTGGATCTCAGTGTGAATATCAACCCATACGGGCCAAGCCCTGAAATGCTAACGTCCCTAAAAAACTGCAGATTCGATCAGTACCCCGATCCCAATGGCAGCCGACTCAAAGCTATCTTAGCTCAACACCATGATTGCCACCATTCCCAAATTCACCTGGGGAATGGTGCTGCTGAAATCTTCTGGACCATAGTTCGTAGCCAGCTCCATAAGAAGCTACCCGTTTTAATCCTGGAACCTACTTTTAGTGAATTTCGATTAGCTTTAGAATCCTACGAATTTCCCATTTACGAGCTGCGTAGTCATCATAAAGATGATTTTCATCACCATACACCTCATATCCAATCAGCTCTATGTAGGTATAAGATCAAGATGGCTTATATCTGCAACCCCAATAGCCCCACAGGAAGCTATTTTGACCCCTTAACGATAATAAACTTAGCCCAAGCCAATCCTCAAGTAACGTTTATTCTAGATCAAGCCTTTATTCAGTTGTCACCCCATTACCAAGACCTTTATCACCACTATCCTAAAAATATCATCCAAGTAGTCAGCCTAACGAAGGAGC
The DNA here is from genome assembly GCA_050293845.1 of Pseudobacteriovorax sp. Taxonomy (GTDB): domain Bacteria; phylum Bdellovibrionota_B; class Oligoflexia; order Oligoflexales; family Oligoflexaceae; genus DT-89. The sequence goes on from JBNKNM010000089.1 coordinate 7,679, forward strand.
ACAGCATTCCCGGCGTGAGAATTGCTTATGCGGTAGGATCAGTGGCGCACATTTCACATATGAACCAATTTATCAACACTTGGAATGTGAATTCCTTTGCCTTGCAAGCAGGAATGGTGGCTACCAGCCATGAAAGATTTGTTAGGAAAAGCTATGAAAGTATATGCCAAGACAAGGCATACGTTTGCCAGCAGCTTGACCAGTTGGGACTGACTTATCATACAAAGGATTGCCCCTTTATACTCATTCAGGTCGGCGACAGTACTAGCTTATTTCAACAGATGAAAAAACGAGGCATCCTGGTACGCGACTGCAGTTCCTATGAACTAGAAAATTGGATCAGAATATTTCCTCGCCCTATTCATGAAATTGATTTATTTTTTTCAGCTCTCAAAAGCATTTTGTAAAGGACATCACATGGATTTTAACATCAAACCTGTTGATACCACTACCACCAATTCTATTTGGTGTCATATTAATCAAAAGACCAAACCTATCGGTGCCTTGGGCAAACTTGAGAGTCTGGCCCATAAAATTGCACTCATTCAACAGAAAAAACAATTGTCTTTAAATATACCCAAAATATTACTTTTAGCTGGGGATCATGGATTAGCAGAAGAAGCTATTAGCCCTTACCCCCAAGCAGTTACATTTGAAATGGTTCGTAATTTTACAGGACAAGGAGCTGCTATTAATGTATTTGCTCGTCAGCATGCTATTTCCTTAGACATCATAGATTGTGGGATTAAGAACCCAAACGGCCTTGATGGTGTTATACCCATGCGCTTAGGTCCTGGCACCAAGAACAGCCTCAGAGAGCCTGCCATGTCTTCGGAGCAAATAGATCAAGCTCTGCATAGCGGGGCTCAGCTTGTTAGGGATGCCTTCAACCAAGGCTGTGAGATCATTGGATTCGGTGAGATGGGAATCGGCAATTCATCGGCAGCTGCGTTGATCACCAGTTCGATTCTTGACCTTCCCATTGAGAGAACTGTCGGAAGAGGAACAGGATGTAACAACGAACAACTTGCACAAAAAACCAGTATCCTAAAGCAAGTGCTCGCTCGTCCCGGGTCCTTAATGACTCCTCTTCAAGCCATGAGGGAGTTTGGAGGGTTTGAAATGGCGGTCGCATTAGGTGGTATGCTACAAGCCGCTTCTTTAGGCATGATAGCTATGATTGACGGCTTTATCATGGGGTCTGTAGCTCTGTGTGCTGTTAAACTTTACCCCCAAAGCCAGGATTATTTTATTTTTTGCCACAAATCAGCCTCTCCAGGTCACCAGCATATTTTGACGGCGATCAGCGCCGACCCTCTTCTTGACTTAGGAATGCGACTAGGAGAAGGATCAGGAGTGGCAGTGGCTTGGCCAATTATTGCATCTGCAGTTAGATTTTATAATGAAATGTCATCTTTTGCTGAAGCAGAAGTGAGCCAAGCCCATGAATAAACAATGGCTGCTCATAAAGGCTGCAATTGGTTACTATACACGAATTCCGGTAGGAAAACTCGAATTAAAGGAAGAGGATTTTGCTAAATCTTCACGCTACTTCACCCTCATAGGCTATATCCAGGGACTACTTGTCTATTTAGTTTGGTTGATCATCAATCCTTACTTCAACCCACTGATTCAGGCAATGCTGCTAGTTACTGTGGGAATTTTATTGACCGGGGCTCTGCATGAAGATGGATTTGCCGACGCCTGCGATGGATTCGGAGGAGGCTATGAATCATCACAGATTCTAACAATCATGAAAGATTCACGCCTTGGGACTTTTGGTACTATAGGCCTAATACTCATTCTACTTGCTAAGATTTTATTGCTTGCCGCTTTGATTCCCAACCATGGTTTGGCAACCCTTCTTATATCAATATACGTTCTCAGTAGGCTGTTTGCCCTCCCTTTAACTTGGTGGCTTCCTTACGCCCGCCCCGGCAAAAGTCCGACCCACAACATGGTATCGCAGATGCAATCCCTTCCCCATATCATCATGCCTTGGATTATCGTGTTACCACTTTTTATCATAAATCATTGGTGGTTCATGCTGGTCGCGCTATTGACTTTATCAGCAATGAGTTTGACAGCAATCGCCTATTTGCAAAAAAAGATCAAAGGGTATACCGGTGACTGTATCGGTGCATTGCAACAGATTAATGAAGTCATTCTATTGTTAATCTATTCGCTTATCGACCAAAAGTCAGGGGGCATCTAATGGAGCTCACAGCTATTCGTCATAGTAAGGTGGTTCATGTAGGAGGAAGATGCTACGGCGACCTGGAAGTTGATATCTGTGAGCGGTCACTACATCAGGCCTCACTTGAGTTGCGTAAGCAATTACCTTTATCGCACCATCATGTATTTTCAAGCCCTAGTTTAAGATGTCAAAAATTAGCGAATATCATCGATCCCCATACTGCTTTTTGTATTGCTAACGAACTCAAAGAAATGAACTTCGGTCTATGGGAAGGAGTGATTTGGGAGAAGATTCCCAGAAGCGAGCTAGACTCCTGGGCACAGGATATCTATTGCTATACTCCCCCTCAGGGAGAAGCTTTTCAGGATGTATGCAATCGCGTCATTAAATTTATCGATCAACATATTCACCTACGTTCCTGCACTATCATCACCCATGCTGGTGTTATCAAAGCCCTCTATTGCATACTCAATCAAGATCCCGATGCTCCTTACAAAAAAATTGAATTTGCAGGTTCACGAAGGTGGAGTATTGAGCCTAGGCACTTTGCTTTCTTAAAAGCCCAATGGCAGTCTCTATCAGCCGATCGAAGCGATCGGTCTGGCCAATCTGCCGGAAACCGATAACAATCAATAGGGAATTTCTTAAAATCATTTTTTTGGCATTAATTTTGAGCTTTTTTTCTGGCACCGTCGCCACAGTTGTTGCTTTAGGAGAAAAGACCACGTACTCTCTACGAAAACCATGGATGTAAGAAACATTTACCTCCTCAAGCCTACCCTTACTGCCAAATTTGATGTGAACTTCCGCTGATATATTTTCATTCCCATAAGAATTCCACGAAGGTCCTTGAAAAAAATGGCTGACAGTGTTACGGCTGAGGCTTTTAAGGACTAAGCCCGAGTCAAGGTAAAAAATAGTCTTTTCCAAGAATTTGTGAATAGGCCCACTTTCATCAAAAAACCCTAATCCTACATATCCATTATCAGCGTAAAGCACTCCAAGATGTGCCTCACAGCTAATTCCTAAAACTGAAATCATTCCCTTCACCATAGTCTTAGAACTGCATAGCTCTACAAAAAGAGTACTGCTGGAAAGGATACTAATGCCGCCGTAGCTTAGATTCACCAGTGGGTATAAATCACCACCAAGTCTCAAAAAAGATCCCCTTAGACCAAGAAGAGAGTGACGATAATAGCGCCTTCGTGTTTTATGACGTCCCGAATAGCGATCCCCTAACTTTCCCTGGTTCCAGCGGGTTCGCGTATATCGGTTAATATTTTCCAAAAATCTTAAGATCTTCGGCATTGACTTTCCTGGGTTAGGCCATTATAGCTCGATCATGAAAGCATCAGCAACACTTTTGCTTCTGGAATTCCTTGTGCAATCGGTCCAATTCACTGAAAGTTTTAGTAAATACATCGCTCAGCTGGTCACACTCCTGCTGCAGCCAGGCAAAGTTCGATCTTCCCCGGCGCTCAATCAAGGAGTTCTCTAGTATTTTCATTTCATTAGTTATACGAACGGCACCAATATTCGCGGAACTCCCTTTCAGCCGGTGAATGAGGAAGGGCACTTGTCTATAGTCTTCTCTGATGATAGCATCTGTCAACTTCTCGAAAAAATCTTTTACTCCCGAGCGATACAGGTCAATAAGTTCCTCAATAATTGCATCATTATGATTAATTTCCCAGATACTACGTAGAATTTTTTCCTCAATATGGCGATAACTCATCTAACCCCTATATAAAGTAACTTATTGGAGAGAATACCTTCTTACCAACTCTTATGGTTTAAAATCAAGATGCGAACTATCAACTACAGGAAAAGCCATCGTTTCTTTTTTTGACCCTTCGCAGTCTTATACCTCATTGCTTTTGCTCACTAGCCATACTAACAACAGCCAAGCGGCTCCGTGCCAAGATATAAAGTGGTTGTATTAACGAAAACCTCATACCTAACTCGTCAATTACTAGCCGATATGTAGCATTTAAGCGGTGTATATGCTAGATCGAATTCTTAGCCTATACGCCTCGACTCGGCTCTCAAGAACTGCGATTATGAAAAACCATGTGCTTGATATCGCTAGGTTAGGCAGCCTTGGTTAGTTTCTGTAGGTCTTAATAATCTGAAAACTGTCAGTTCTAGGCCTATTAGGCGAGACTTCAGTGAGCATTTAGCTAAGTTCTACTGGAAACATGTTTTGTGGACACGAGTCTACTGCTTGTTATCTGCAGGGGGAAAGCCCATAGAAATCATCGAGCAGTATATAGAAAATCAAGAGACGCCTGCAAATTAATTGCTCACTTCGCAATTGCTCAGATCACAGTTCGTCTATCTATCTCCCCCCAAGCCCCAACAACCTAGCGGTTGTCTATGTTTTAGAGGGAGAATTACGGCGAGAAATGTTAAATTAGGCTGGGAAGCTAGTTTCTCATTTAAGATCAGTAAGCGACGGTAAACGTTTAGCTATTGGTGTCAAAGACTTTCGGCTCCATCACTCTTGTCTAATGTGTAAATTAATGGTTTAATAGCGCGCAATTGGGAGTTCTTTTTATGAGTGATTTGACAGCTTTTACACCTCTTGTCGATGATTTTAATCAGTACTTACGTGAACAATTGAGTACTCTCTATCCTTCATCGTCCCCATTGCATCAGGCTACGCAATACGCGCTACTTGCCGGAGGCAAGCGCGTGCGCCCACTCCTAGCAATGATCGTTCACAGTATCTGCGGGGGGCGGCCAGAAGAAATATACCCTGCTGCACTTGCACTGGAAATGATCCATACTTACAGTTTGATCCACGACGACCTCCCATGTATGGATGATGACGACTTTCGCCGTGGTCATCCCACAACTCATAAAGTATACTCGGAAGCCATAGCCTTATTGGCTGGGGATGCTCTTTTAACTGATGCCTTCCAAGTATTGGCTATGTCACCAGTTGCAAAAAGTACTGTACTGGATGCTATTGTAACCTTGTCCCGCGCCTGTGGAGGTCAAGGTATGGTTTTAGGTCAAGATAGTGATATGTATTGGACGGGAAAGCCAGGATATAAGCAGGAAGATCTTTACCACATCCACAATAATAAAACAGCAAAGTTGATTGCCGCATCTTGCAGTATTGGCTCTCTCTTTTCTCCCCATCAAGAGTATGTCGCCACTTTTAGCCATTTTGGTGAAAAGTTAGGCTTGGCCTTCCAAATCGTTGATGATCTTCTTGATGAATCCCTCAACATAGGGAAATCAGCTGGAAAGGATAAAGAACAGGGAAAGCTAACATTCCTTACCCTTATGTCACATCGGGAAGCCGAAGAGCTCGCTGAGAAAGTTACCTTAGAGGCCTTCAATACTCTTAGAGACATACCTTTAAACACCCAAGCCCTGAAGTTATTTGCCGAAGCTTTGTTGCAAAGGAATTCTTAACCTAAGATTTCCACCTGTTATGGAGCCAGAAGTAGTGCTCAGGATATTTTCGTACCGCCTTCTCCACTTCCTTATTAAAGATCGTAGAATGTTCGATGATGTCATTTTCATTACTATTGGAGGCTGGCAACTCTAATTCGGGACAGAACTCCAGAATGTGGTGTCCCAAAGCTTTACGATGGACATAGGCCGTCACAATGGGAGCCTGACGCCGCTTCCAAATGGCTGCCATGCTCGTATTTGTTTTAGCAGGCACGCCAAAAAAAGGTAATCGGGGCTCTCCAGGTCGCGATTGATCCATAACAAAGCCTACTATCTCCCCTTTATCAAGTACTTCTCTAATACCACGAAATCCATCTCCCTTTTTTCTACGCTTCACCCAAAGAAAGTTGTTGTGCTCGCGCAGTTCTTCAACAAAGCGATTGACCCCTCCTCCCCCGACTTTTTTGACAAGTACGTGGGCTGGGGCGATATTGCGAGTAATATAAGACCCCATCGCCTCCCAATTCCCTAAGTGAAAACAGAGCACATAGACTCCTTGATTTTTACTCAGAGCTTTCTGGATATGCTCCTCTCCTTTGATCTCAAAGTGGGCGCTGATATTGTGCTTTTGTGAACGGAAAAACTCAAAAATGGTCAATAAAAAATTTTTGTAGCTTGTCCTACCAATTTCTACTAGTTCTTCTTTTGTGTAAACATCACCGAGAGCAATGTTCAGGTTTTTCAGAACCAAAGCTCGGCGTAGTCTTAGGGTGTCAAATGTTAAGCGCGCGAGGAATCCGGCAAATTGCTCAATAGCTCGAGCCGGTAATAATGATATAGTTGCCGCAAAGGATTTAAGTAGTAAATACATCAACGATCCCCAAAACAGTTTGCATGGTTTTGATGCTTTTGGCTATTTATTGCTTATTAGTCAAGTGATTGTTGAAACCATACTAATTTATGGTATATGCTACTCAGGTTTAGCTGATGGTAATTTGGAGAGGGACCATAACTTGCAAGATCACTATCTCACTGTCAAAGGGGCGGAAGAGCATAATCTTAAGAATGTAAAACTGAAGATCCCCAAAAACAAACTCGTCGTTTTTACAGGTGTCTCTGGATCAGGAAAATCCAGTATGGCGTTTGATACAATTTTTGCCGAAGGCCAGCGTAGATATGTGGAATCACTAAGTTCCTACGCCAGACAATTTTTAGGGCAGATGGATAAGCCCAAGTATGAAACCATTCGCGGACTATCCCCTACAATCTCTATCGAACAAAAAGCCGCCAGCAAAAATCCTCGATCTACGGTAGGAACGATAACCGAAGTGTATGACTACTTGCGTGTTCTCTATGCCAGAATTGGAGTGCAATATTGCTACCGATGCGGCGAAGAAGTAGGACGAGGCGACCCCGAATCTATGGCTACCGAAATTATTCAATTAGGGGCAAAGACAAAAGTTTTACTTCTAGCCCCCATAGTTGAAAACCGTAAGGGGGAACACAAAGACCTGCTATCGGAACTCAAGGCTGAGGGATATGAAAGAGTTCGTGTCAATGGAGTGGTTTCTCGTATTGATGACGTACAATCCCTCGCTAAACATAAAAAACATTCCATCGAAGTTGTCGTAGACCGTCTTGTTATCAAGGCCAAAGATACTGAATTTAAAACCCGATTACTGGACTCCATCGAAATAACGCTGAAATTGGGTAAAGGTAGTTTAATCGTACAAACCCAGGAGAAGGACGGCAATAAAGATCACCGCATGAGTGAAGAACGCAGCTGCTGTGGTCTAGCCTACCCGGAACTTGTTCCTCCTCTTTTTTCATTTAATTCTCCCCAAGGGATGTGTCCCGATTGCAATGGACTAGGCACAGTCTTATCGATGGACCCCGATAAATTAATCCCGAATAAAGACTTAACAATCCGCGAAGGAGCTGTTCTACCTTGGAAAAACTACTTCAACGGAGTCAACCAAGAGCAAGAAGGTTCATGGAGTCATGAACGTTTCCAAGCCATGGAAATGCAGTGGGGTATCGACTTTGATATCCCTTGGAAAAAACTTCCTAAAAGAGAACGCGACCTAATCTTATACGGTGACTCTACTAAAACGCTGAAGGTAACTTGGGAAGGCGACAGAAGCTCAGGAACTTGGGAACAGGCCTACGAGGGACTTGTAAATTCCTACATGCGTCGCTACCTTAAAACAAAGTCGGATGGCATGAAAACTTGGTATCAGAAGTTTATGTCCAGCGCCCACTGTCAAAGCTGCAATGGCAAACGCCTAAAGCGTGAAGTCTTAGCAGTAAAAATCCACAACAACTCCATCATGGACCTTTGTGCCAAATCCATCGAAAGTGCCCTCAGCTTTTTTAAAAATCTTAAGCTCACAGGTAACAAGCAACTGATCGCTCAAGAGTTGGTAAAGGAAATCCTGAATCGCTTACTGTTTTTGGTCAATGTAGGTTTAGGCTACTTAAGTTTAGACCGTTATGGCCCCAGTTTATCAGGAGGAGAAGCCCAACGCATTCGTTTAGCATCCCAGATTGGATGCGAATTAACGGGTGTTCTCTATATCCTCGACGAACCTTCCATTGGCTTGCATCAGCGCGACAACCAGAAGCTTCTCGCAACTCTTTGCCGCCTTAGGGACCTTGGGAACTCTCTCATTGTTGTCGAGCACGACGAGGAGACGATTGCCGCAGCTGATTGGATCGTTGATTTCGGGCCAGGGGCTGGGATCGAAGGGGGGGCTATTACTGCTTCCGGACCTCCTGAAAAAATTATGAAGAGCAGCAGATCTTTAACTGGTAAGTATCTCAGTGGAAAAAAATCGATTAAGCCGCCCCCAAAGCGCCGCGCCTATACAAAGGATTCTTCCACCATCGATATTATAGGAGCTAAAGAAAACAATCTTAAAAACATCAATGTCTCAATTCCCTTAGGATTGTTTATTGCTATTACTGGGGTATCTGGAGCAGGAAAATCAACCTTAATCAATCAAATTCTCTACCCAGCTATTGCCAAGAAACTACATAACAGTGATGCATTTGTGGGCAAGCATAAAGCCATTTCGGGGATTGAACATATTGATAAGGTCATCAATATTGACCAAAAACCCATTGGTCGCACACCTCGTAGTAATCCTGCAACCTATACTAAATTATTCGATCTCATTCGCGAGCTTTACGCCATGCTTCCTGAATCGAAACTGCGGGGTTATAAAAAGGGAAGATTTAGTTTTAATGTAAAAGGGGGACGCTGCGAAGAATGCCAAGGGGATGGCTATATTAAAGTGGAAATGCACTTTCTTGCCGATGTCTTTGTACCCTGTGAAGTTTGTAAAGGACACCGCTTCAACGCGGCAACTTGCGAGGTGCTTTACAAGGGGATGTCCATCGCTGATGTTTTAGAACTGTCGGTAGCTGAAGCTAATGAAGTTTTTACCAACCATCCCAAAATCGTTGCTATTTTAAAGACACTAATCGATGTTGGTCTGTCATACATTAAGCTGGGTCAGGCGGCAACAACCTTATCGGGAGGTGAGGCACAACGAATAAAGTTAGCTCGGGAACTAGCAAAGCGAGATACGGGAAGAACCCTCTACATTTTAGATGAGCCGACTACAGGTTTGCATTTTCATGATATCGCCCAACTGCTGTCTGTACTACAAAGGTTAGCTGACAACGGCAACACTATTGTTGTGATCGAACATAACCTGGATGTTATCAAATGCGCTGATTGGATCATCGATATAGGGCCAGAAGGGGGCGCTAATGGCGGTAAGATAATTGCCCAGGGAACCCCTGAGCGGTTGGCAAAATTGAAGAGTTCAGTGACCGGAAAGTTCATCCGGTCAGTTTTGTCCTAATGTGCCAGACACAGGGCCAAGAAGCTCTATAAAACTAGTCTAACAGGATGATTTTAAAGGATATTCAGGAATAGCTGTAGATTCCTAGGGGTTTGGTCGATAGGAGTTAATGGGGTTGGCCAAGGGAGGCATACTTTTGAATATATTAAGAAAAATTTTCTCGCTCGTATGGGCTCTGTCATTTTTTCCTGTAAATGCTTGTTATGATGAAGATCAAAGGGTCTTACCCTCTTCAAGCTCGCAGCCCATTGCTAACGCAGGAGATGTTGCTGCGGGAAGTGGCACAAAACAAAATAACTCTCAAGCTTCAGAGGACACACCAATAGACGACATCGACCTTACCAATGTAACTTATGCTAACGACATCGCACCTATTTTGCAGGACTCATGTATTAATTGTCATAGTACCAACGGCAACGCAGCCTTTTTACCTTTAGAAAATGCCAATCAGCTGCAATTGGCGTTAGGTGACGACCCAGATTCCAGTACGAATGGTTTTCTACTTAGATTAACCAACGACGATGCACCTATGCCTGCTAATAGTAGCAACGAATTTCGCAGCGATCTGATTAAGATTTTCAATGGCTGGCAGGACAACAAATTTCAATTATAGCCCCAAAATCCGAAAAATTCTTTGTTTGCTGCGTTATGCAAACTTTCCGAAGTCCTTTCCGACCTTGGGTACGCTGCGGTTTAGTAAAGTCGTCATGCCTTGCACCCGAAGCTTTTCGCATTACTTAAAATTATTATCTTATTTTTCAATGATTCCGATCCGGGTTAAAGCCCAGATCCAAATTATAACCGGGGTGATCCCTTCTTAATCTGCTCAATGGCCTGTTCCAAACCGGTAAGCGTCATAGAAAACATTTCTGGGAAGACTTTTCTAATCAGGCGGTTTGAAGGAATCTCCCAGTATTGCTCCGGCTCAGGATTGAGCCAAACGGCATGGGTGAAATGATCTCGCAATCTTTTAATCCACATCAAACCCGGTTCTGGATTATGATGAAAGTAATCAACAGAGCCTCCTACCTCTGTAAGTTCATAAGGGCTCATCGCGGCATCCCCCACAATGAAAAGATACCAACTGGGATCATAGTGAGACAGAAACTCTAAGGTACCGATCTTCTCTTCCTGCTCCATGTCTTTATACAAGAACTCATAGGGTGAGTTATGAAAATATAAGTGTTTAAAGTCTTTAAAGTGTGCCGACTGAAAAGCAGCGGAAAATAATTGCTCACAGATATCTGAATGGAATGTCATTGATCCACCAACATCCATCAATAACAGCAATTTAACTTGATTACGACGCTCTGGTTTCAATACGATTTCTATATCGCCAGCATTTTTACCAGTTGCACGGATAGTTTCGGGAAGGTCTAGCTCTTCACGCCCTCCCAGTCGTCCCCAAGCCCTAAGGTCGCGCAAAGCAAGTCCTATTTGACGCACATCAAGGGTGATATCTTTGCGGAAATTGCGAAATACCCTTTTACTGGCAGTTTGGACAGCCCGCTTATGAGAGCTTTGTCCGCCTACACGAATGCCTGAAGGATGATAGCCACTATGTCCAAAAGGACTAGTTCCACCGGTTCCAATCCACTTATTCCCACCATCATGCTTTTCTTTTTGCTCCTGTAAACGCTTGTCAAACATATCCTGTAATTCTTCGAGGTTCAAAGCCTTTAACATCGCCTGCTGCTCAGGTGTTAACACTCTAGGAGGAATAGGATTTTTTAGCCACTCCTCGAATAGCGAGAAATCTTCCTCACTAGCCTCAATACCAGCAAAATAGGACATAAAGCTCTGATCAAAAGCATCAAAATCAGTCTCGCTGCGGCATAAAATTGCGCGGGACACTGTGTAAAATCTATATAAGGACGCGCGAATGAGATTCTTCTCTAGAGCTTCCATCAGCAACAACCATTGTTGAGTGGTAACGGACACTCCATTGCTTCGCAAATGATAAAAAAATTCGATAAACATAACGTGCCTAATTCCAGGACTTGAATCAATGGGGTTTTGTTCTAGATGAAACGACCTTTGGACCCACGAAATCCGTTTACAAATGAGTTAAGATCATTTTCTTTTTTCAATAACACACCAATAAACGGAAATTCTTTTTCTAGTCGTTTAATAGGAACCTTAGCTCTAGCCAGGGCCCTCACCCAATCGATGAGCTCACTAGTCGAGGGTTTTTTTCTAATATCACCTTGATCACGCAACCAATAAAATTTTACTAAACACTGATCGAGCAACTTTTTTTCTATTGCAGGATGGTGTACTTTTACAATTTTTTCCATTTGGCTTTGATCAGGGAATGTAATGTAATGAAATACACAACGACGTAGGAATGCATCAGGGAGTTCTTTTTCTGCATTAGAGCTAATGATTACCACGGGTCTGTGCTTAGCCTTAATGGTCTGCCGCGTTTCTGGGATGTAGAAACTCATCGCATCGAGTTCATGAAGTAGATCATTGGGAAACTCTACATCCGCCTTGTCGATTTCGTCGATTAACACAACCGAAGGATCTTCACCTGCAAATGCCTCACCCAAAGGGCCTAGTTTGATATAATTCTCAATGTTATCAACATCCCCTCCTCCGAAGCGAGAATCATTTAACCTTTGGACAGCGTCGTAAGTGTAGAGCCCTTCCTGCGCTTTTGAAGTCGATTTTACGTGCCAAGTATGTAATTTGAGGTTTAGGGATTCAGCAACCGCTTTTGCGAGCACAGTTTTTCCGGTTCCCGGCTCTCCCCGAATTAGCAGTGGTCTTTCTAAGACACAAGCAACATTGACAATATCCTTTAATTCCTCTGAGGCAATGTAATCTTCAGTACCTAAAAACACCCCTTCTCGACTCATATTCTCCCTTTCTTATGTCAAGTCGCGCATTATAGAGAAGAAATCAAGTTTGGCCTAGTGAGTTAAATTGGCTTTTATTCATCCCCAATGAATGAAATTTTACTACAAAAAACACGCCAGATAGTCGCTTTTCAGTGTAAAAGTTTAATAAATAGTCATACTTGAAGGATGCGTTTAAAGAAAAAGCTACCATTTTGTTGTCTTTTATGGTAAATAAATGTTGCTTTTTTTCAAAAAGTTATCGCTAGCTCCTAAATAAGAAGCTATAAAGATAACAACAAATTAGTTGGATTTACTTGTTTCGGGTTGGCCAATCCCAGCAAAAGTCAAGAATC
>JBNKNM010000090.1:0-20227 GCA_050293845.1 Pseudobacteriovorax sp.
CAAATCGGTTCCCATGTGGCTGCCAGTGATGCGAAAATGCCTATATTTGATAGAATTTTCACCAGAGTTGGCGCAGCGGACGACCTCTCCCGTGGCCAGTCGACATTTATGGTGGAGATGTCCGAAGCAGCAGCCATCCTCAGGCAGGCCACCCCTAATAGCTTAGTCATATTAGATGAGGTGGGACGCGGGACTTCCACCCAAGATGGCCTTGCCATCGCTTCGGCAATATTAGAGTGCCTCAATAATGATGTGGGCTGCTTTTCCATGTTTGCCACACATTACCATGAGCTGGTACCATTGGCAGAGCATCTTGATAAGGTAGCCAATGTCCAGATTGAGGTTCATGATAAGGAAGGGCAAATCCAATTTACCCACCGCCTAGTTTCTGGCGCCAGTGGGAGTTCTTTTGGTATAGAAGTGGCTAAAATTGCAGGACTTCCATCCTCTGTGATCGCCAGGGCGAAGGAGTTTTTGCAGGGCCATAAAGTGTCAATAGAACATGATACGCAAGGGAAGAAGCCATTTAAAAAGTCCAAAGCTCTTCCTTTGGAAGTGCAGGGCTTAGCGCTGGAAGCTGATGAGAGTTCTCTGACTGCCAGACAAAAAGGGATTATAGAAAGACTGGAGACATTGAACACCAATAGGTTGACACCTTTGCAGGCTTTGAATTTATTAGATCAGATGAAGTCTGAACTTGCGCAAGAAAAACAGGAGGATATATTTTCAGGAGCAACTCTTTAACCGTAATTACTTGAATTTCAAAAATAAAAAAATTACCATTTGTTATTACAACAGAACTCAATTAAATAAAACCGTTTACAAACTGTAACCTGCCATGAAGGGACTTAGTTGATGGCACAAACAGATAACCTCGAAGGCCATGAATTTCTGACCAAGGAAGAATTAGAAAATTTTCGCAAACTCCTCCGAGAAGAGAAGGAAAAGATTCTAAAAAAGTCAGAGCAGATGGTTAAAAGTGGTAACATCGAGCTTGATAAGAACGAGATGTTCGACGAAGTAGACCTGGCTTCCATGACAACAGAGCAGAACTTGACGTTTAAACTGTTGGATCGTGATCGTAAGCTTATGGCGGAAATTGAACATGCTCTGAATAAAATTGAAACTGGTGACTATGGCTTTTGCGAAGGAACCGGTGAACCGATTCCAAAAAGACGTCTTGAGGTGCGTCCCTGGTGTCGCCACAGTGTCAAATACAAAGAGCAATTGGAGAGAATGAAAAAGAGCGGCCGCGGTGTGGGAGATGAGGAAGATTTTTAGCTTTTTTCCTGACTAAGATCTGCTCTTATGAAATAGATCAGGTCACCACCACCATATAACCTATGTATAGGTGGTGTTGTCTTGACAGGCAATTTTTTTAATGGGACTCAAGGAGGCCATTCGAAAATCTAGTCACCACTTAAATTTGGGTAAAGTGGTGCTCAGATTGCTAGAAGTAAAATCTGACTTGACCCCTAGGGGCAATTGTCGGGTAGAGGTAAGTCTGAGATACTGCTGAGATTATCGCATATAGCTTGCAATTCTTCTTCGCTGGCATTGATCTTTTCAACCTGTTTGGATAAATCTTGACTGATTTTCTTGGTTAGTTTTGCCTTCAACTTCTGAGTGTTCTTTGCACTTTCTTGCGTTCCGGTTTTTAAATCATTTATAACACTGCTAATGGAAGCTGAAACATCTTCAGGCACTCCTGCTGCTTCGAAAGCTTGGTTTGTGATTTGCAGGTTATCAAACATAGCACTTAGCATGGAGTCCGCTTCATCTTCACCGGATGTTGGGAAAATTGCGTCGATGGCACTGGAAAGGGCTGCTATATCAGCCGAATAGGCAGCCACATCGGATGTCCTACTCTCAAGGGCTTTAACACTTCTTTGGATATTCGCTTCTGATGCCCCCTCATCGCGGTAGAATAGTACTGAGTAGAAGGCGATAGCTTCCCCCAGGTGCGCTAATGCTAAGCCAAAATCAGACTTTCCTGCTTTTTTGAGAGGCAATTGACTGGGGGGGCAAGCATCCCCTGTATGCCGGCTATCTGTGTCCAATCTTGCTTCGGACTCGACAAAAGGGCAAAAATAGGAGATGGCCTGGTTAATATTGGTGATAACGCTGCTTGCCGATTCCCGCGCTTCAGAAGCCAATACTGGTAGGTAAACCTCAACCTTTGCAACCTGTGCGGTATCTTCTTGGGTTAGATATGATAGTTCGGTTTGATCGATACCGATAATCTTAGCCAACGTTGTAAAAAGACTAGCAGTTTTGTTGGTCTCCTTGGAGTCTTTCTCTTCGATGATTCCTTTGGAGAGGGAAAAAATATCGAGCCCAGCCCGGCTGAGATAGATATATCCGATAAGAATGGAGCTGTCTTCGTAGTTGGGATTTTTTGCATAAGCTTTGAGAGCCATCTTTAAAGCATCGTCGTAGCGTCCCTTATCAAATTCGTATTGGGCCTCATTGAGGATTTGGTCTATGGCCTCTTTTTGATCCGATGTTACAAGAACCTCATTGAAGTTACAGGCTGTTGTTAAAATGAGCCAAGGTAGGAAAACTAAGAACCTCATGGAGATCTCCTAATCTGCAAAAAAGATAATAACTTCATTTTCTTCTGTGACGTGATACTTATCTCTAAGTACTTTCTTCGCATAAGTCGGGCTATTTTCTATACGATTAATCTCTTCGTTGAGATCAGAAACATCGCTCCTGAGCTGCTGAATAGTACTCTCTAAGACGTCCAGACTTGCTGAGAGTTCCAGGTATTTTTCTAGTGAATTTTCACCGCGCAGGGACCCCCAAGCTAAAACGATGGAAGCACTCCATAGCATGGCTCGTAAACTAAACACCAGTACACCCCATCACAAACTGTCATGCTAGTGAGTATTATATCATTAGTCCCCTTAAATGGGTAATCGGTGAGGTCAGTCGGTAAAACTAACGGTTTATAGCTAGCTGTGAGGCTCTGATTTTACGTAAACCAAAGTCGTAGAATCGTACAATAACTTTAGTTTGTCCAAATCTAGTATCGAATCCTTCCACTTTCCCTTTGCCAAATGTGGGATGAAATACCGAGGCGCCCTTGCGGATTTTTTCAACATCCAGTTCGTAGGTAAGGGAAGTATCATTCATATAATCTTCGTCCGGTTCCTCTGAGTTCTGTGAGTGTTGAAGGATTTGCTGGGCGGCAAAGCTGATCTTGAGGCATTCCGGGGGGAGTTCTGCGAAAAACCGTGACGGGCTGTTCACCACAAAGTTGTTGAAGGTTCGGCGCCGGCTGGCTCCCACAAGACTAAGTCTTTTTTTAGCTCTGGTGATACCCACATATAGCAGCCTGCGTTCTTCCTCTAGCTGTTGGGGGTCTTCAATATTGTTGCGATGGGGAATCAAACCATCCTCGACTCCGGTAAGAATAACGCGATCAAATTCCAATCCTTTAGCCATATGGAGGGTCATTAACGAAACTCCAAAGGAATTGCTGAGATCCTCTTGAGTTTCACGGACTAGGGTGATTGACTGCAGCCACTCTTCTAAGCCATGTTCGGGATTTTTTTTGGCATATTCGGCAATGGCTGAACCAAGTTCATGAATATTATCCATTTTATCCAGATATTGGTCAGGAAATTTTTTTTTCAGATATTCTGGATACTCCAGGGCTTCTAGCAGAGTCTCAATCATGCTGGGCAGAGACGAGGATAACAGATCTTTCTTTAAGACTCTCATGAGATCTGAAAAATATCTCAGTTTGGGACTGACCCGTGGAATATTTTCTTCAGCCAATGCCGCTATTACATCAAGCATGGGCTGTTTGCGAGCTTTGGTTTCTCTGTTGATTAGTTCTACCGCTTTAGCCCCAATGCCTCTTGTCGGCACGTTAATAATTCTGGTAATACTGATTTCATCCTGAGGATTAATCAAAATACGTAAATAAGCCAGAATATCTTTAATCTCAAGTCTATCGTAAAATTCTACCGACCCAAAGATACGATAGGGGATATTTTCCCGGCGCAGAGCTTCTTCTAAGGCTCGTGATTGGGAATTTGTGCGGTAAAAAATCGCGATCTTATCGTAGCTATAGTCTGGCTTGTTCTCTTTAATATTCTTTGCCACCCACCAAGCCTCCATTTCACCATCAGACTCTATATGGAGATCGATGGGATCACCCTTATCCGCATTCGTGAATAATGTTTTGGGCGCACGATGGATATTGTTAGCGATCATTTTGCTGGCTGTATCCACAATATTACCACTGCAGCGATAATTTTGCTCAAGGGCAATTTTTTGTGCGCCAGGAAAGTTTTTTTCAAACTCTATGATATTTGCTGGTGTTGCACCGCGCCAGCTATAAATGGATTGGTCATCATCACCAACGACAAACAGGTTGTTGTGGTTTTGGCTGAGCAAGCGAATCATCTCGAACTGGGTACGGTTGGTGTCTTGGAACTCATCAACCAGAATATAGCGGTAACGCTCCTGAAGGATGTTGCGCACTTGTCGATTACGCTTGAGAAGCAGGAGGATATTCATCAAGAGATCACCAAAATCCATGGCATTGCAGTCAGCAAGGGCTTCCTGATAACGGCGGTAGAGGGCTATACCTCCTGTAGGTATGAATTGGCCATACTCGTGCTGCAAGCGTTCTACGTCGGAGGGAAAGTAGCCGTTGGTTTTTACCATATGAAGAAAGCTCTTCATGTCTGCAAGTAAGTTAGGAATATCTCCCTTGGGGTTGGCTTCTTTCAGAAGCTTTTTCAATAACTTTGTGGCATCGCTGTCATCGTATATAGTGAAATTACTTTGGTAGCCTAACTCGGGGGCGAACTCCCTGAGCCATCGGGCGCAAGCGGAGTGGAACGTGGTGATTAATGATCTTTTGGCTTCAGGACATAGGCTTTCTACTCGTTCTTTCATTTCTCCTGCTGCCTTATTGGTAAAGGTAACAGCTAGAATCTCCCACGGGCGAATGCCTTGCGCAATCAGGTAAGCAATACGAGTTGTGATAATACGGGTTTTACCGCTACCAGCGCCAGCAAATACGACGAAGGGGCCATCCTGATGGCTTGCAGCAATCTTTTGGGCAGAGTTGAGTTTTTCCAGTAATATGTTCACAAATGAATCCTATCGTATTTTATTCAACGGTAACCGATTTTGCTAGGTTACGAGGTTGATCGACATCAGTACCTCGTTTGACCGCTATGTAGTAGGCTAAGAACTGGATGGGGATTGTCGATAAAATAGCCTGGAATGCTGGGTTTTTTACCTGAGGGCAAACGATGATATCGTCACAAACCTGGTTGAGCTGATCAGACTTATCCGAGCCAATGCCGATGACTAAGCCTTCTCTGGCTTTGATTTCTTCGATATTACTCAGTGATTTTTCAAAGTACTCATCCTGAGGAGCAATGGCTACCACAGGCATATGACGATCGACCAGAGCGATGGGACCATGCTTTAATTCACCCGAGGCGTATCCCTCAGCATGAATGTAAGAGATCTCTTTAAGCTTTAACGCACCTTCTAAGGCTAGCGGATAGCTAGGTCCTCTGCCAACATAAAGAAAATTGGGAAACTCGTAATATTTATTGATCAAGTGTTGGACATGATCTTCACTATTCATGGCAAGATCAATATGTACTGGTAAGCTATGAAGGTCGTTAATCACCTTATCAATCTCAGCTTGGGAAGTTCGGCCCTGTTTATGGGAATAGGCTAAAGCCCAGAGATATTGGTAAAGAATTTGCGATGTGAAAGCTTTGGTCGATGCCACTCCTATCTCAGGTCCGGCATTCATAATCAGGGTGCTATGGCTCTCGCGATCGATACTGGAATATTCCACATTACAAATACTAAATATCTGGCAGCCGGCATTTTTAGCATGCTTTATGGAGGCTAAGGTGTCGGCTGTTTCACCCGATTGCGATATGGCAATCACCAGGGTGCGCCCCTCTTTGAGCATGTGGGGAGAGCGGTAGCGAAATTCGCTGGCAAGGTCTACGTTCACAGGAAGCCCCGTGAGGGGTTCAATAAAGTACTTTCCTAAAAGACCAGCTATATAGGCTGTACCACAGGCGACGATATTGATGGACTGGATTTTCTCAATATCCAATCCCGGTAACCCTAAGGCTTCTTCATTGAGACCATGCTCATGGGTGAACAGTTGGATTGCTTTGGAAATCACCGCTGGCTGCTCATGAATTTCCTTCAGCATATAATGTCGATAACCGTGCTTTTCATTGGAGCCCGGCGTCCAGTTGATAGGGGTTGGCCGTAGCTTGAGTGCTTGTCCCGAAAAATCCCACAATTCCACCTGATCTTTAGTGATCGTTGCGCATTCGCCGTCATTAAGGAAAATGGCCTGCCGTGCCACCTCAGCAAAGGTCGTGATATCGCTTCCAAAGAAATTCTCGTTTTGGCCGATACCGACGACCAAAGGAGATCCTTGCTTCACTAAATAAATCCTATCAGCTTCGCAGGGAGCTATGATCCCTAAAGAGTAGGCCCCTTGTAGTTCTGCTACTGTTGAGATAATAGCTTGCTTTAAGCTACCTTGCTCTTGGAGATAACAGGCGATTAATTGAACTACGACTTCGGTGTCGGTATCAGAAACAAATGAAATTCCTTTTTGGGATAGTCTGTCGCGAATCTGCAGATAATTCTCGATAATACCATTATGGATCAAAGTAATATCTTGTGCAGCATGGGGGTGAGCATTGGTTTTGCTGGGTTTTCCGTGCGTGGCCCAGCGTGTGTGTCCTATGGCAACAGAAGCATTATCGGGAAGTTGGGAGAGAAGGGGTTGCAAGGAGCTGAGTTTCCCCTGTTCTTTTTGGATATGGATTTGTTTTTCCTTAATGGCAGCAATACCTGCTGAATCATAGCCTCGGTATTCTAGTTTTTTAAGACCTTCAAATACAATCTGAACAGCATTCTTTGTACCGACATAACCTACAATTCCACACATACTCACCTCAAAGTTTGGTTTTCGATGACTGAGCCGACTTTTATATGAGCTCCATCGGGAATACTACTATTGATTAAAACCGAGTTAGCACCAATGTGACAACCTTGTCCAATTTGAGTGTCTCCTAATAAAGAGCAATTAGCTCCAATGATAGTGTCAGAGCCAATTTTGACAGTATCATCTATATAGCAGGATTCAACCAAATTAAAAGAAATACCTTGAGACATAAAATCACTTTTAATCTCTTGCTGTAGCCAGCTTTCGAGCTTGGCTAACTGGATGCGGTTGTTGACACCATCAAACGATCGATATTGATCGGTTTCATAAACTAACGCGGAGCGGTTGTTCCTGCGAGCAATTTCAAAACAATCTGTCAAATAATATTCCTTTTGGGCGTTTTGATCGTTGATCTGGTCGAGGCATGAAAATAAGAATGCGGTTTTAGCAAATATGACCCCCGAATTGCATAAATTTATGGACCTGATGCTAGCGTTGGCATCTTTTTCCTCTACTATCCTTGCTAGCTCCCCATTTTCGACTAGGAGCCTTCCATAGCCAAAAGGTTGTGGGTGCCTCATGCCTAGAACTGCCAGAGAGGCTTGGGCATTTAGGCAGTGATCCATGAAGTCATCTATGATCTTAGGATTTAGGGCCGGCGTATCGCCTGCCGTAATAATAACATGATCACTGTCTATAATCGGACCGCGATAAAGCTGTCCCCTAGCATATGAAGTCATGGGTATGTTTTTGAATCCATAGCCTGCTGCAGCAACAGCATCACCCGTACCCAGCCTATTTTCTTGGACTACAGCTGTGATTTCGGGGTGTGTGGTAAAAATGGGATCGAAAGCTTCTATGTCACCTCCCAAGACAAGGCAATGCTGTTGGACGCCACTCGAAGCGAGAGCTTTCACCACGCGTAGGATCAAGGGGGTACCACATACGCGATGGAGTACTTTGGGAATTTCGCTTTTCATGCGGGTTCCTTTTCCCGCCGCAAGTATGATAGATGCTACGTTTCTCACCGAACCAGTCATTAGCAACTCCTTATTTTGAGTTGTGATTTTCGAGGGTCTTGCTTTTTTATAAAAAATCATGATCTTTATCTTAATCATGATTGAATATTGTCTCCATAATTCTTATAGATGGAGGTGCAGTTAATAGGATATGTCAAATCACTCTCAGCAAATAAGAGAGAGGGAATCATTCATGAAGCTTGTTGGAAACATAATCATTGCAACCAGTTTGCTCCTACTACAGTCTTGCTCAGCTCCCGAAGCATCATTAACAGTAGAAAAGGTTGGTGCTCAATTTTTTCTATATGCGGATTCTGAACTGATTCATTCCACTTCCGAGCTAATACAGAACCCCAAACTTATTACTATTGACGGCCTGCCTCTAGGAGCATCTTGGAGTCAGGTCGGAAGCAATGGTAACTCAGTTGACTATAGTTCAACAACTCGAGATTTTGCTTGGGGTAAGGCCGAACCCATGAGTTATCGGTTTCGCTTCTATAAGGGTCATTCCCCAAAAGGAGCGCGACTTTATCCAGGGCAGGAACGCAGCCAAGACCAGCAGCTCTTTATTATTCAAACAAAATTGAAAGTATCAAATAGTATTACCGCATGGTTGGAAGCCCAGGGTTTAGATATTGTTAGCTATATCCCAGATAACTGTCTTCTGGTGGCAGCCCCAGGAAGCATGGTGGCAGCCCTCAAAGGTGAGCCCGTTGTCCATAGAATCATGCCATTTGAGCCAGGTTGGAAAATTGATCCTGGACTACCAGATCACTTTAGTCAGAGAGAGCTTTTGGTTATGCCAACAGAGCCAGGCTATTCTGCTTTTTTAGCATGGCAATTGGGCTTAAAAGGGATAACGGTGCGCGCAACTTCAGAAAGCGGCTTGCTTGAAGTGATCATGGACTCTCAGCAGGCGCAAGAAGCAGCACAATTACCAAGTTTGCTCAGGATTGAGGCGAACGACCGGACCATCGAATATGACATGGACTTGGCTAGGATCCAGGGAGGGGCTGACTTTTTGTCAAATGTGCACCAGGTGGATACTTTGGGATACACAGGGATTGGAATCAAGGGGCATATCTTGGAGGGCGTCGAACCTACGCATCCTGACTTAGCTGCTAATGAGTTTCGCGATAGGCCCATTGCTATCGATGATGGAACTAAGGCCAGTCATGGACATAGAACGTTTGGCATCATATTTGGTAGTGGAATGAATAACATCAAGGCTACAGGTTTACTGCCAAATGGTCAGGGTTACTATACCAATTATGAAGCTCTCTATGACAGCGATCCTGACTCCAATGATATGGAAGGGCGTTACGAACTGACTAAGAGAGTCATAAAGAATCATGGCATTATGTTTCAGACAGCTTCTTGGGGGTATCCGAGAACTGAGGAATATAGTGCCAGATCAGCAGAAATGGACAGGATTATTTTTGACCTTGATATTCCGATTACCCAATCTCAAAGCAACTCAGGGACCCGACTTTCCCGACCCCAGGCGTGGGCTAAAAATATTATTTCCGTTGGTGCCGTATATCATTTTGAGACGGTGGAGCAGAGGGATGACATGTGGGACGCCGGGCGATTTACCAGAGCTAGCACGGGACCGGCGCAAGACGGTCGTATCAAACCTGACCTTGTAGGTTACATGGACAGCACAGGTACCATCGATATCAATGATGGATATACCCAATTTGGCGGAACTTCAGGTGCGACCCCCATGGTAGCAGGTCACCTGGGTTTGGCATTAGAGATGTGGAGAAACGGCGAGTTCAGTAAGGATGAATTGCCAGCATCGCTACCTCACTTTTCAACTAGTAAGGCCCTTTTACTCCATAGTGCTAAACAATATAGTTTTATGTCTGAGCGGGATGATCTTTCGCGTTTTCATCAAGGGTGGGGGTTTCCAGATCTTAAACGCTTATACAACATGCGGAGTAGCCTTCATATCGTCGATGAAACGGTAGCGCTGAAGGTTCATGAATCTTATCAGCAGGAATTCATTGTATCTGATAGTAACAAACCCTTTCTCGCAACCCTTGTTTTCCCTGATCCTCCGGGGGTTGTGGGCGCAGAAATTGCTCGTGTGAATAATCTCAATCTGAAGGTGACTTCGCCATCAGGAGAGGTTTATTGGGGAAATCATGGCTTGCGCCTGACTATGGAATCTCAGGCACAAGGTAGTCCAGATGACATAGATACTGTAGAACGGGTGATGATTCGTTATCCTGAGACAGGCATTTGGACTGTAGCAGTGGAGGCGAGCGAGATCAATTTGGACGGGCACGTTGAAACCCCCGAGATTGATGCCGACTTTGCCCTTATTGTTTCCTATGATGAGCCTTGATCATTTTTCTGGCCCAGATCCCTTGACTTCCCGACTCCAGTTAGGGAAAGTACGTGTGTTTTGGCTCACCATAGAGGTAGGGAGGGAAGCAGATGGATAACAAAGAGCTGCAGGGCGTCACTTTTAGTCAGAAACCCGATGGCAGTTGGCAGGCGAAGCATGAGGCTTCAGGCCGCATCGCCCATGGTTTAGATGAGCAAGAGACCCGCGATGCCATCCAAAAGCTTTTGGGTATGGACGAACAAGGAGAATTTAAAGAGCCTCTCACCAATGATCTATTTGAGGGAAAGGCTCGCGAGATTGCTCTGTATCTAGAAGGCCCTATTTCCGATATGCTGTCACTTCATTCTGGTTTTGCGCGCTTAGACAGTTATCAGGAAGGATTTGCTAGTATACGCCTGGGTGGTGGCTGTCAAGGCTGTCCTTCGTCAAGAATTACTCTGATGAATGGTGTTTTCAAAGAACTTCAAGAAAAGTTTGGTGAAGATGTTGTCAGAGAAGTTCAGCCCGTTCTAGACTAATATACATACTTTAATTTTTGTGCTCGCTTATGGGAAGGATACTAATGGGACTGATTGCTAAATTTAAAAATTTTCAAGAAGGGCGACAAAAAAGAAGGCTGGAAAAAGCTGCTAAGCTGGTTAAAAACCCAAAAGCTATTCGGGATGATCGTTGGGCAGCCCTAAGTTATTTAGCAAAGGAAGCTCAGAGTCCTAGTGAAGAAGTGATTCGGTCGTTACTATCCCGTTTTGAATATAGTCTGGAGCATGGGATTAATGATAGTCGTGAAAAAGATCTTGCCCTCGAAGGGGTTCTACGTTTTGCTGCGGAAGCGGAGCCTATCATCGTGCAGTGGTTGAAAACTACAGATCGTATTGCTTGGCCCCTAAAGGCCCTGAAAACCATTGCTTCAGAGCAAGTATTTGTCAATGCTTTAGAGTCTATTCTCATGTTTGAAGATGTTAGCCTAACGGCTTCGGCTGTTAACAAGAATTTCGATGTTTTGTGCTATCTGCGAGACTATCAATTGGGAGATTTTGCCCAAAAACTTGTTTACTTTCTGAACGACCCCGATGAAAGGGTGAGGTTTGCTGCCTGCGAAGTCTTAATCGAGCAAGAAAATCAACCATCTTTGCTTACCGATCTAGAGAAATTTCTTAAAGATGACTCTGTGGAAAATAGGCGCTTGAAGCAGTCTGTAGTCGAAGCCTACCTTGCCCATGGTTGGAAGGTAAAAAATCCAAATGACTATGATGACATTCCCATTATGGATGGCATCAAGGTTCAGGCTGATGGAGGACTGGCTCGTTAGCCTTGATGCCGCTGGGGAAGGTCTTCACTTTAGGGCAGGAAGAAACAAGCCAAAACGGTTGTCACTAGGGTCTTGAATGAATTGAATGCATCCATATCCTGGCACCTGGCGTAATGAACCTTGGACTTTTCCTCCCCATGCTTTTGTCTTTTCCGTGATAGCAGCGATAGCTTCCTCATTAGGGGCAGAAAAGTACAGAGTGATCTGCGCCCCCTTTTTTATAGCTGCACTTTGGGGTATCAGGCTAATTCCGTACGGAACGTCGCCTAAAGTCTGTAAGACTATATAATTGTAAATTTCAATGGGCGCGGGAACCCAACCAAAAACTTCGCGGTAAAAATCAAGGGAAACGGGAATATCGCTTATGGGAATTTCTACCTGACATAATTCAGGGAGCCAGGGAGAGCCTAGTCCTGAATTCTTCGGGGGATTCTGGGATTGAGACATGTTACAACCTCATAGTGAATCGTTTCACACCAACGGCCCAGCTCTTCAGCAGCAATATATTCATCACCGTCTTGGCCAATTAAAGTCACAGCGTCGCCTACTTTGACATCTTCGATATGACTTATATCAATCATCATCATATTCATACAGATACGACCTACTATAGGGCAGCGTCTTCCTTTAACCAGTACATAACTGCCACGGCCACTAGCTATCCTCGGATAACCTTCATAATAGCCGATTGGCAGAACCGCAATAGTCATAGTTGCGATGGCGCGAAAGCTGCATCCGTAGCCGATATAAGACCCTTCTTGCACTTGCTTGATCACGGCAATTTCGGTTTTCCAACTCAAAACGGGGCGCAATTCTTCAAGGTGATCAAAAACCTGGAGAAAGGAGACTCTTGTAGTCTGTGACGGCCATAAACCGTACATAGAAATGCCAACTCTTGTCATATCTAAAGCAGCATTTTTCATAATAAGGGTGGAAGCACTGGAAGCCATGTGAGCTAACAGCCGATAGCCATGACGGGAGAATATTTTTTTAATGTTCACAAATTGGCTAAGTTGGTGGTCCGCATACTGATGATTAACGACATCCTCAACATTAGCAAAATGGCTGCACACTCCTACAATTTTGTCCCGGTAAGGACTTAGGCTGGTAGCAATATGCTGGGCTTTCTCGCAGTCAAAACCCTGACGGCCCATCCCGGTGTCGAATTTTATATGGACCCGTGGTCTGGTTGTTTCTGGAACTTGTAGCCAGGCTTCTAAAGAGGGTTGATCACCAATAAAGATATCAACTCCTAGGGAGCTGGCATAGGGGTGTCGATCAAAGGCTATAGGCCCGACAACAAGTATATGGCCTTGGTAACCCAAGTCCCTTAACAAGGCAGCCTCGTCAAGATAATTGACCCCCAGCCAAGGAGGGTTTTCCGTAGCTATAATATTGAAGATTTCTTCCAAGCCATGGCCATATGCATTGGACTTTATGATAGGAATCAGCTGAGCTGGGCTCGAAAGCTGGGAAAAAAGTCTATAATTATGTCTGAGCGCGGAGGCCGAGAGATCTATCCAACAGCGCATGGCTTTCTCTTCTAATGTTCTAACCGCAATTTTTGCCATTTAGTATCCAGATCAGCTAATCCAGATAATTTTAAAGATAACCTGATTGGTGATATTTTGCACGGCTCTTGTCGACGCGAAAGGGCACTAGCCACCAGTATTGTTTGTCTCTCTTCTCTGAAAATGGTGCCTTGGTAGCTGTTACAATTGATATCTGTGTCATAGGAAAAGCTCTGTGAGGACGGTGTCGTTATTCTAAAGGGACTAACCACTTCCACAGCATGGGTGCTCAGGGGGAGACTATTATTAATCATTTCGGGAGAAAATAAGCGAGTGCGGTAGGGGGTCCACGATTTGGGGTAGGTCTTTGGGGGGCAGATGGACTGAGGATAGCGAGCTACGACTATTGCAAAATGACGATGTCGCTTAAGAATACCAATGGGAGCTTCGTTGCATCTTCTGAGAAAGCGAAATGCAGTACGGCCATCCTTTGTACGATAGGCTGAGCCCTTCTTGATAGAAGTTATGTAAGTCTGATATGCTAATGGCTTTCGCGTATTGAAGAGTTCTAGTTGCTGGAAATGAGGTCTGACGCCTTTAAGCTTAGCATGGGCCAAATCCCGGTGGCAACTTCGGCTGCGACGACCCAATAACCCAACTTTCAGGCTATCGGGCCCTCCGGTGCGCAGAACCACACCGACGCTGTTGTTGCAGAAAAGGGTGAAAGATAGAAGGAGGTCATTGTGCGTGTCTTTGCTTCTGAGCATCCTGTGATTGAGGGGGACCCATCTGATGCCTTTTCGCTCGTATATAGGATTTAAACTAGTTAATGGTGTTTCATCTATCACCATGATATCGCTGAGGATAAACTCTTGTTTTTGTGGTAAGGAGAGGCAGCGCTGATCAGTACGCCGGCTTAATATGCCGATTTTGCGTCCCCCACCCTCTGGCCTTATGATTACACCCTCAAATTCAGCTCCACAGTCGAGCCAGTAGACCAGGGTAATTTTTTGCTTGCTGCGAATAATTTTTACAGGTTCTATAGATAAGTGGGTGCGTCCCCACAGTGAAGTGGCGTAAAGAAACCATATGTAAGGGGCTAAGTATCTGATAATTAACATCCTACTTTAGGGAGCACCAAAGAAAGAACAGAGCTTACCTGTACTCATGGCATATGTCAATAAAGTAGGGTTTATCCCTAAAAATACGCGCCCCTAACCCTTGAAAAGAGTATTCGAATCTGTTACATTCTCGCGGCTGCTTGACAGTTTTGCAGACAGATTTGAGTAGATTGCCAGCTAAAGGAAGTCGAGCAGAAACCACTTGGGAGTTTAAAATGAGTAGCAAACGTACATATCAACCTAGTAACAAGAAACGTAAAAGAACTCACGGATTCAGAACCCGTATGGCGTCTCCGGGTGGACGAAACATCCTTAAAAGACGTCGTGCTAAAGGTCGCAAGCGTCTTACTGTTTCTGTATATCAGAAATAAAAGGAAGTCATTTTTGATGACTAAGCCTCTTAATGTTTGAATTTCCAAAAGACCATAGATTGTTAAAACGAATGGAGTTTAGGCGCGCCTTAGAAAGCCATGCTAAGGTCGTAACTCCATATATCGTCGTTTTAGGAGTTAGGTCAGGAAGTGGGCATTCTCGGATGGGGTTAATTGTTTCTCGTAAGGTTGGAATGGCTGTCGTTAGAAACAAGGTCAAAAGACTCTTGAGAGAATCTTTTCGGTTGCTTTCTGAACCGAGTAAGCCTCTGGACTTTGTCGTAATAGCAAGAAAGTCAGCTGCAGAGGCGAGTTTTGACAGTGTGAGCAAGTCCCTAGAGGGGGCTTTGCGGCGGCTGTCGAAAAAGCTCGTTGCCAGTGACTCTCAATAATTTTCTTTCGACGTTCAAGCGTATGAGCTTTGCCTTATTCTATCCTTACGCGGAGTTGCTTGAGGGCAAGCCATGATTGGGCGTTTTGTAATTGTGTTGATTAAAACTTATCAGTACGTCATATCACCTTTACTAGGTAAGAATTGCCGCTTCTACCCTAGCTGCTCCCATTATGGAATTGCTGTTTTCGAGAAGTACCCGCTACATATTGCTTTTTACCGCACCTGCAAACGTATTTTGAGTTGTCATCCATGGCACCCAGGAGGTATCGATCTGCCATGACTTTTGATAGAAAAACTGTCGTATTTATTGCCTTAACTTTTTTTGGAATTTCAGCATACCAATTCTACCTACAGAAAAAGTATCCTGACTACTATGCAGGAAAGCATGCCCAAGCTATCCAGGAAGAAATGGAGGAGTCGCAAACTGAAAAGGCAATCGTGTCCGATCAAAAAGGGCCTTTGTCTTCCCACACAACCTTAAATCGGGACACCGCTCCTGCTGGGAATAAGACTACTGCTTCTGAACAGGTCCCAACCCTTAGCTCTACCGATTTACGTATCGAAACGGCTAACCGTATTTTCACATTTGATCAAAATACTTCAACCATTTTAGGTATTAAGCTAAAAGATTATTTTGTGGACAAAGAGCGCAGCATCATGGTTGATGTGCTCGATAGTCCGATGGTGGTACAGGGCTCTACCAATCCGCTACGCAAAGACATCAAGTCAGGCTATCGGGGTGAACGTCAGGGGAACACCTTAAGATTTAGTAAGGAACTTGACGATTTTCATGTGGAGCAGGTTTTCAAGGTGCCCGCTTTAGGATATGGCATCGAGATTCTGTTCAATTTCACCAATATATCGGACAAAAGGGTTGAGTTAGATGCGGGAATGCTGGCTCTTCAGGAGGTCCATATTCCTAAGGGCTCTGGTGGATTCGGACCAAGTGCGATGATGGCCATGCAGAAGTCTTTTATCTACTCTATTGAGGGATCACGAGAGGAGGAGGTGGCCAAGAGCCACTGTGAGGAACCTGATGAGTTAGCTTTTAATCTCAATAACGAGAATGTGGATTTCATTGGTTTTGATAATCACTACTTCTTAGCAGTTTTGCACCCGCTGGGGCAGAAAATGAACTTTCGTATGGGAGCGACGCGGGCTATGGTTGGTGATATTTGTCCCGTTGCCCTTGTGGCCAGCCAGCAGCAAGGATTTTTAGACCCAGGACAAAAAGTCTCGTTGAGGTTTTCTGGCTATTTTGGGCCGAAAGACCTGAAAATACTTGAGGCTCACGAACCAGAATTTGTTAATACTGTGAAGTTTGGTTGGTTTTCGATCATTGCTAAGCCTTTATTACAGGTTGTGAAGTTTGTCTACGGATATTTGCATAATTATGGCTTGGCGATCATGCTGGTGACCTTGATACTTAAGGTCCTCTTTTTTCCTCTGACAAGAGCGGCTGCTGTCTCCATGAAGAAGATGCAGAAATTGCAGCCCGAGATGAATCGTTTGCGTGAAAAATACAGCGGCGATCCCCAGCGTCAGCAGAAAGAGCTGATGGCTTTTATGGGTAAACACAAGGTGAACCCAGCTAAGGGTTGCTTACCAATTTTACCACAAATACCGGTTTTTATAGCCTTTTATAATGTTCTTTCCCAGGCTATCGAACTGCGTCATGCTCCATTTTTTGGATGGATAACAGATCTGTCTAAAGCAGATCCTTATTATATAACTCCACTTTTGCTGGGAGTGGGTATGTTCCTCCAGCAAAAACTGACTCCCAACCCCGGTATGGATAAGAATCAGGCAAAGATCATGCTCATGATGCCAGTGATATTTACTGTGATGATGCTGTCGTTACCGGCAGGTATGGTATTATATATGATAACGAATACAGTCGTATCCATTCTTCAGCAGCAGTGGCTCAATCGTAAACTAGACAAGCAGTTTGGTTAGTAGCCTGCAATGGAAGAGAGTGCGATGTGTATTTTAAAAAAAGTAAAATGCTGGAATAGACAGTCCGTCAAATAGGAGAATTAGATGCAGAATAGGACGACACCAGAAGTTCGTGTGACAGCAAAAACAACAGATATTGCATTGAAGGAAGCGGCTTCATTACTCAAGGCACAGCCCAGCGATATAGATTACCGTGTGGTTTCACAAACAAATGGAGGCTTCTTTTCCTTTTTGGCAAAAAAGGTTGAAATTGCTGCGTGGATTAAGGGCAAAACTATCACCGGTGCGATGAGGAAGAATGGGGCCGAGCTGGATAATGAGGAACTCAGTCCCAGTGAGATGAAAAGCCTTACTGAGGATCTGAGAAAATTTTGCGCGGGGCTCTGTGAGCGCATGAGCTGCCAAGAAGTTAAAGTGACAGCGGAGTTAGAAGACCAAAGGCTTATCCTGAATATAGAAGATGAGTTTATGTCGGTACAGATTGCCAAGAACTCTAAGCTAGCTGAGTCCTTGGAACACATTTTAAGAAAAAAACCACGGCATCTAAAGAGGGAATTACCATTTCGCATTTTTGTTGATGTCAAAGGGGTAAGGCGTAACCGAGAGAATGATTTAGTCGAACTTGCTCGTGACCTCTCGGAAAAGGTCCACGAAAATAAACGTCCCATCGTTCTCAACTACAAAAGCTCATACGATAGAAAAATTATTCATATGGCTCTCGATAAAGATGAGCGCGTTTATACTAAGTCCATAGGAACCGGCCCTAATCGCAAGTTAATGATACTGCCTATCAAGAAAAAGGAAGGTGCTCAGGAGCATCATGAGCAGTACTAAGGTGCTAGACCTTAAACAAGCAGCAAAGAAAAGCCCGGCGTCAGCTGGGCTTTGCTATAAAGAGCAAACTATTGCGGCTTTGGCATCCGGGCGTGGTGGTGCTGTTGCTATTATTAGAGTTTCAGGGCCGCAGGCCTTCTATCTACTAGCCTGCTGTATTAGTCCACAGAAAACAGCAGCCTTACGCACCATGCTGCTTGCAAAATTTATAGACCCCGCTACGAAACAGGTTATCGATGAACTGATGTATTGCCTGTTTCAGGGACCTCACTCGTTTACGGGGGAGGATTCGGTAGAGTTATATTGCCACGGTAGTCCATACGTTATACAAAGAATAATGCAGGCACTTTACAGTCTTGGTTGTCGGGCCGCAGACCCTGGGGAATTTACCAAGAGAGCCTTTCTCAACGGTAAGATGGACCTTACGGCAGCTGAAGGGATCAAACAACTGGTGGAAGCCAGTTCCCACCAGCAATGGCAAGCGGCGCGACAGTTAGCTACGGGCTCTCTTTTTGCGTTCATTGACGACCTGAGAAAAGAGCTTATTGGGGCTATGGCTTATTTGGAGGCTCGCATAGATTTTCCCGATGAGGGGGATACCCAGGGGGTGGCGCTGAGTCACGTAGAGCAAAGAGTGCGTCAAGTTGCAAAGAAAATCAATCGTTTACTATACCGTTATGATTCTGGCAGAATTGCTAGTTCTGGCTTACGTATAGCTATCATAGGGGCGCCCAATATGGGTAAATCTTCGCTCCTCAATCTGTTGCTTGGTAAAGATCGCGCCATCGTAACAGCTAAGGCAGGTACTACAAGGGACTACATTGAAGAAAGCTGCCTCATTCAAGGCCGTTTGGTTTGTCTGATCGATACCGCTGGAATGCGAGATGCTGCTGAAGAGGTCGAGAAAATAGGCGTATCCCATGCTAAGAAACTGGCAGCCGAGGCGGACTTAGTTTTGGCTTTAAGCAGCGTTGACTCAGATCCCCAAGAGGAGCTCTATGTGCACTCTATTATGAGCACGATAGGCCCTCAGAAATCAATTAAAGTTCTCAATAAAATTGACTTGTTATGCGGTAAGCCGCAAGGTGAGCGCGGTGCTTTTGCCATTTCCTGTCATCAATCGCTGGGAATAGACGAGCTGAAAGCTGAAATTGCGAAGCGGGTCGATGAATCAGTTGGTCATCTGGAAGAAGAGCCATTTGTTACGTCAACTAGACATAAACAAGCTCTTCTAGACAGTCAAAACTACCTTGATCAATTTTTTGAAGGGGTAAGTAATGGACTATACGAGGAAATGTTAGCATTTGAGCTGCAGCATGTGGTGCGCAGCTTAGGGAGTATTATTGGAGAAGTAGAACATGATGACTTACTAGAGCGTATATTTTCAGAGTTTTGTGTGGGAAAATAGTAAAAATACTAAAGTTTTTGGCACATATACCGAAATACGAAAGTGTAGTCGCTCATGAGCTAATCCAATTTTCCTAGTGGATTAGCTTCTAAATTTTCTAGGTTGAGAGTTATAATTAGTGTAACAGTCCATTTTCGAACCGTTTTGGGAGGTGCACATGAGTCTGGAATTTCTCAGCCAAAGCCTCAAGCAAAAAGCCTTTCCCATACCTTTTGGCGGTCATTGGGTCGGGGGTGAGTGGGTCAATGATCCACGAGCACAGTCAATCGGTGCGTCCATTAACCCTAGCCATGATGAAGTGCTTATGGAGGTGAGCCTTAGTAAGTTCATCACCGATCAGGCTATCGACGCTGCCGAAGCAGCTTTGAAACCCCTTGCTGTATGTAGGTTAGATGAAAGAATTCACTTTATTGAGCAGTTTCGCCATTTGGTAGCTGATTATGAAAAAATTATTGTGGAAACATTGACCATTGAGGCTGGCAAGCCTTTATGGGAAGCGCAGCACGACTTTAATGCAGCAATTAGGCTGCTGGATCAAGTGCTGTGTGAAAAAGAACAAATTATCGAAAAAGTATGCCACCAATATGCTGTGGGGCATAGCCCAGCCGCATATTCGTTGCTCCCCTTAGGGATTGTAAGTATTTTCCAAACCTTTTCGACTCCTCTCAATTGTGTCGTACAATCTCTCGCTGCTGGGCTTATTGCTGCTTGTCCCCTTATCGTGATGTCTTCAACCCATGCGGCTTTAATGGGCCGTATTGTGAGTTGCATTTTAGAGAAAATTGACCTTCCTAAAGGATCTATCAATCTTCTCTTTGGGAACTACAAGTATTTCTCAAAATCCTTACAGGATAGACGCATCAAGGGGGTTGTTTATTCGGGGTCCCGAGAGCATTGCGATACTATCCGCAATGACTACGCTAACAGCCTAGGCCGCCAGCTCATGCTGCAATCAGGGGGCAAAAATTCGCTGATTATCCATGA
>JBNKNM010000091.1:0-20203 GCA_050293845.1 Pseudobacteriovorax sp.
CGTATTTTCTAGATTGTTTTCGCAAATTCAAGGAATTAATAAGTCAAAAATCCAAATTTGTTTTCTGGACGTCTATAACAAACAGCTGGCAGTTGATCCTCATTGCCAAGAAAAAAGGATTAACATATGATAAAATTAGAGCCTGGATTGACAAAAAGAATTTTCGCCCCATCAAAGCAGATTACATGACAAAAACAGGACGTAAAATTAAGCATGTTGAATTTATTAAATTTGACAATCTAGCTGGAGGCTTGCGACCATCAAAGATGGTGATCACCGATGCTACAGATAGTTCCAAAAGCTCTATATTACGAATTGAAAAAATGTGGAAAACTTCCATTCCCTCGTCATTCTTTGTCACAGAGAACCTAAAATAGTGAAAACCTTAATTATAATCTGGGGAATGTTATTTATCTCCAGTTGGGGCTTGTCACAGCATGAAGAATATCTTTCTCAAGTAACACATAAGTCAAAGCGTGAAATAGGATACTATAACGTTTTTGATACTAGTGAAGGCTCCCAAAATGATGTCATCTATTATGAGGAAGATAGTCGTATCGTAAATAAAGCAGACTACAAAGCTTGGTCGCTACACTTTCGTTTGCGACTACGATACGACTTTCGGGATCAAATGTCTGGTTTTTCACTATCCCATCATAACATTAGCCGCGAACTTCTATATGCATCAAAAAACTTTGATGATTCATCGTTAATTATTGGCTTACAAGAACTAACTTGGGGCGAGTCACTGATTTTTCCGATTATGGATATTGTTAATCCTAGAAATGTTCACTATCCGAAAGGATTTTTGGACAGCGACTCAAAGATATCGGTACCAATGATAAACTTTGAAATTTATAGTGCTTGGGGCAACCTACAGCTACTTTATATTCCTATCATTCGTGCCACAGAGCTACCTGAGGAAATTGGTGATTATAGTGTTGAGAGGCAAAAATCTCCAGAGCTGCTTGATGATCAAGAGTTCGGTTTGCGCTATAAATTTCCCTTTGATAGCTTAGACTTAAGGCTTTATGCACTCAGACATCGGAATCGGGAGCCTAGCTTTAGATTCAAACCATTCAGTGATGGCACTGACCTTAAAATTTCCCATAATGAACTCACAACCATTGGTTTAAGTGGCTCCATGGGAACTTTAACTCGGGTTTGGAAGCTCGATACCAGACATACCCCGGATCAAGTATTATCCGGCATAGTAAGACGAACGGTAATCCGCAACCTGACACAAACTATGATCGGAATGGATCAAGCCATGGGCATCGATCATACCTTGGGGTTCGAGTTGCATTTTGATAACTGGGGACTGATGCCTGAAGCATACAACGACAGTGCTTTTGCGCAACCTAAAGATATTGATGGCAACCTAATATGGATGGGTGTCAATCTACGCTTCAATCTCTTCAATCAAAAGCTGAAACCCCAAATTATTCATTTTCAAGGCATCAATAATCAAGATCGATTTAGTAGGATTAAAGTGACAAGTGAATTAGCTGATCGTCTTCAACTTACCATCGAGTATCAAGACGCCGAAGTCGACAGTTCCAGTCCCAAATTCATATTAAGCAAAGCAAAACGTATCCTTACAGAAATTAAAATCTACCTTTAGGGCCTAATGCTGGCAAGAAGCCACTAGATAACCAGCTTAACATACTATATTTATTTAATAAGTTGAGAAATATGGCTTTTGACTGCCGGATTCACAAGCAATTTCAATTGCTAGTTTATTATATTTTCTCTGCATTTTCACACATATAACCAAACCTACCAAGAAAAAACTTGGCCTATCCTATGCATATCCCAAAGCAACGACTAAAAAGGTGTTTACTATGGTCTACCAATCAATGGTGGCAATTTTTCTCGTCATAAATGCTTGTACGGCCTATGCAAAACCGCAAGGCCCCCATCTATTTTGTCAGGCAAATGCAGATTTTCCTTCCTGCGCAGGAACTGCGATAGCCTGCAATTATTGCCACTTATCGCAACCTCCAGCCTTTAATCCTTTTGGAAAGTGTTTTCAGGCCACGCTCATTAATGAAGGTCTATTGTTCCCTTCTAGTAAAGAGGATATGTCGTCGGCTCTCAGTATGTTGGCAGCTCAAGATTGCGATGAAGATGGGATTAAAAATGAAGAAGAGATTCGTCGTGGCAGCCTCCCAGGAGATCCTAGCAGCCAGCCCAGCTCAAATCCTTGTATTAATGGGGGAACATTTGAGGATGATAGCGCTTATAAAACATGTAGCTACGATCAAGATTATGTTTACAAAAAAGTCTGGATTGATTTTTGCGGAGAATCACCCACCTTCGATGAGTACCACGAGTTCAAACAACTTTCCAGTCAGAATAAGACCTTGGAAATTGATCAGGTTTTGGATAAGTGCTTCGACTCAGACCATTGGCTGGGAAAAGATGGTGTGATCTGGCAAATAGGGCACTACAAGATTAGACCAGTCGGCTCAGTCAAGCTTGGTGAGGACGAGGGATTGATTCCCATCGTCGATTACTATGCAGATTTCAACCTTTTTGTTTGGAGTCAAATCGATAATAACGATGCCCGCGACCAATTGTTAGCAGATTTCACTGTAACAAGGTCTGGGGGCAAAGGAATACCAACACGCTATTCTCAACAAACACCGAGCAGACTACTGGATGGTCAAGTTATGCAAGAAGATCGTCGCGTTGGCCTTCTTACCACTTTTTGGAATTTAGGATTCTACTTGAATTATACAGCGGTAGCGCGCGTACTTGTGGCACAAGCTTTCAGAGCTTACCTCGGCATTAGTATGTCCAAAATGCAAGGACTCAATCCTCCTCCCATAGAGGACAGCTTATTTCAGGATTATGATGCAAAAGGTGTCGACCGCCCTGAGTGTGCTGTTTGTCACACCACCATAGATCCTATTGCCTACCCTTTTCGTAATTACAATGGTTTAACAGGAACAAGTTCAGTCCTTCAGGGACAGAATGCTTCAGGGCTTTCAAGCGTATCTAATTTAGGTGACGAGGAAAACCTTACTCCCCTATCCTATTCACTACCTCGGCTTGAATTTTATGAAGATGTTATGCCTGGTATCTCAAAAATGCCTGAAGCTGGCTTTATTATGGGTAAGAGGGTGGAAAACCTTTACCAATGGGCGGAGATACTTGTTAACAGCGATCAGTTTGCTGCTAATTCTGTACGAGATTATTGGAAAGTTCTTATCGGCTCAGACGTTAAGTCCTATCAGCAAAAAGAGTTTAAAAAGCTCTGGGAAAATTTTAAATCTGGTCACAGCTATTCTATTGAAGCGATGCTTCGTGAACTAGTTAAAACGGAGGCATACGGTGTACCTTAAGTTAACATTGCTTTTGAGCCTTTTACTGTATGGTTGCAATTTGAATAACTTTCAATCTAAGAAAAAGGAATCTTCGCCTGCAACATTCGATTCATCGAATGTTGCCAGGTCGCAAAAACTACAAGTAAAAAAGAAAAGAACCAATCAAATTACGAGAAGTCTTTCTAAGATACTAGGAATGACTACGAATCAATTATGCCTCGAACTCGGTAAAATTCCGTGTGCGAACATAGTTCATAATGTAAGCCTAGGAGGCATGGATGCTTATTCTAATAGTCAGTATGAACTTGCCGAAAAAGATCCTATAACAGCTCCTATGGCTCTAGATCGATTAGTATTAGCTGCATGTTCCACCCGGGCATCCATTGATATTATTAATCCCAATCAAGGGGTTATCTTCAGAAATATCAAACTCACCGATGATGGTCGTCTAACGAGAAATGATGCTTTTTATAATTCCATAGACCGTCTATACCAAAGATCTTTTCTGAGAAACCCCAGTTTTGAAGAAGTTAAAGCTATGGAAAACCTTTATGTAGATATATACGAGGAAAACCCCATAGGAGCTGCTAGAAACTGGGCTGTATTAAGTTGTTATGTAGTGTTATCCAGCATCGAATTTATTTTTTACTAGAGGAGCTTTAATGAAAAAATCCTATAATCGTAGAGAATTAGTCACGCGTCTGAGCCTACTGGGCCTTAGCTCTCATATTTTGTTGCAAGGCTGCATTAAAAACGAAATGATCGATAAAAGATCAGGTTCGCAGCAAGGTTTTGGAGCCTTAGGCTATAAAAACGATCCCAAGTTTCTTTTTGTTTTTGGTGCCATGGGGGGAGCTTCCATAAACGATAGTTTTCTAGCAGTTCGCCAGTCGGAGTCTGATTTTGCCAGTGAATTAAACACATTTCCTGATGATTGGGTTAAATCCATTGAAGGTACTCATTTGCGAGCTGTGGATCTTTCCATGAATGATATAGGTCCGCTGCCCTTTCCGGTAAGATCGAACCAGTCACTTTTTTTAGAAAAACATTTTCGTGACATCCTAGTTGCTACAGTAGAACACTCCACTGTTAGTCATCCTCTTGGCCAAAAAAGAATACTTACCGGAAATGATGCCTGGTTAGGACGAACATTACAGGAAGTTGTAGCCCTTGAATATGGGAGTGACATGGCTATTCCGAATGTAAATATGTCCTCTCTAGGTTTTGCCGAAGCCGGTTCCGATAGTAGTATTCAGAATGAAGCCGTAGCCGAAGTAATATCCAATCCAAACTTTTTTACTTTGGGTTTACACGGATATAAAGGAGTGCCTGGAGCTCCAGAAGGTCGTTTGGTGGATATTGCTAGGCGCTACCGTAAACAACTTGATAAAAATAGTGAATTTTATAAGACATTTAGCAATGCCGACAAAATTCAAGATTGGCTACTATTACGCCAAGAACGCCAAAAACGTATTGAAACATTAAGCCTCATTGATAAACTGAATATGTTTGAAGAGACCAGCGATCTACCCTTTTCAGACTTTGGCTTGCATCCTAACCCCAGGGGTGATGCCATACGAGAAATGTTTCCTGACTTGGGTGCTGATCCATTACAAACTCAGGCAGCATTAGCTTATATGTTGATTAGTCAGGGTATTTCCACTACAGCTACCATCGGCCTCGGAATGAACGTTACCATAAATGGCAATGATGCTGACAACCCGCTTTTGACCAACACGCCAACAGGCTTCGATTACTCTCACAATGCTCATCGTGGTACTCAGGCTCTGCTTTGGAATCGATCATTGGATATTATTGATAGATTAATCACCCTTTTGCAGAGAACTGAGTATAAAAAAGGTGACAGTCTATGGGATCGTAGTTTAATTTTGATTGCTACTGAATTCGGTCGCGATAAATCTCGTCCTATGGATGCCGAAGAATTCACATCAGGACATAACCAAAATAACGGCATCACTATAATTTCACCCATGGTTAATGGGGGTAGGATACTGGGTGGCGTTGACCCCAATACTCTTTTAACTTATGGTTTTAACCCAGAAACTGGAGCACCTGATCCTCAGCGTAAAATGACAGAAAAGGAGATTTTTTCTGGAATTCTCCAAGCAATAGGTATTGACACCAGCGAAGCAAAACTACCAGATATGAGCGCCATGAGAAAGAGGGGGGTGATATGAGGATTCAAACATTTATTATATTCATTACATTTATAGTGTTTCTTACATCTTGTTCTACAATCGCTCAGTGGGCAGCACCTGCAAAAGCAAAAAAAGTATCACATGGAAAAGAATATAAGCAAGCTGAGAAAATTTTCTGGAATGCTTTCCATAGCGGACAATACCAAAAAATTCCTTACTTACTTGAAATATACAAAAAGATTTATATTGAAAATCCAAATCACTACGAGGCAGCGGCACGCATCGGATTTCTTCACACTTGGGCGCTTTCTGAACGAAGGCGACTAAAAATAATATTACCCTCGATTATAGATAACGCCACTTTGTGCCAGAAGTATTTTAATGAAGCCTATCATATGAAAGCCGATCCACGGTACTTAGGATTTTGGGCGTCATGTATTCTGGCAGAAGCTGAAATTCATGGTCAAGAGAGGGATCTTCGCAAAGGTTTTTTTCTCATGAAAGACGCTATTTCAAAGTGGCCCGAATTTAATAACTTTACCGGAGGCTATGTCTTGAGTAACCAAGAGCATAGTAGTGAATTTCTAAACTTGGCGGTTGAATGGCAATGGGACAATCTTGATGTTTGTACTGACGAGAAAGTAAATCGTAAAAACCCTGACTATGAGAAATATTTAGACCAGGAGGTCAAAAGAGGGCGCAAACGTGCCTGCTGGAATTCTAAGATCGCACCCCATAACTTCGAGGGTTTCTTCCTTAATATGGGGGACCTGTTGGTTAAAAATGGTGAACCGGAAAAGGCCAAAAAAATTTATGCGAATGCGAAACTGTCGAAAAGCTACAGCGCGTGGCCATTTGCTAAAGTGTTAGAAGCAAGAATAGCGAATGCTAAGAAAAACGTGATTGAATTTCGCAAAGAGTTTTCATCTGGAGAAATTCCCTCTCACCCCATTATGATGTTCAATACCAGTTACTCCTGCATGGCTTGTCATCAAAAAAAAGGTCCGGAATAGCCCTTAATATTAAGCTTTTCCTGACCCAAATAAGCTTAGTGACTGCACAGCTTCGTTTGTAAAGATGAGATTTGGTAAGTTCTATCTAAATGCCAAGGATCAACAAGGACTTCAGGTGTTTGATATATTCTTGGAGTCTTATAAAGCCAATAGAGTGCTTTGCCGTGGCTTGGGGCGACATAATACTCCCCATAGTACTGTTTCAACCAACTGCGAATTTGCGGCGTTTGGCTCCAATTCATAGCAGGAAACAGATGATGCTCAATATGATGACTGAAATTAAAATGCAAAAAATCAATCCACCGTGGAGCATTGATGCTCATTGAATTTAGAAGCGGATGAGGTGATTGAGGCATTAAAAAGTGGTTGGTTGCGATATATGACATTATAGTAAAGTTACCTAGCATCATAGGAATAATGATGATAAATAGCGCATTATAGGGTCCAAGAAAAGCTCCTAAACTCACCCACCCCACCAGCATTAGCATAGACTCAATAATCGCTCTCGTTCTGTTGAACCCTCTAAATGCATAAGCATGCTTACTTTGAATCCATAGAACAACCTGTCCGTGAAAGCTGAACCAGTAAAATAGAAATAAATAGCTCAGCCAATGTCCGCTTCCAGGAGCTAGTTTGGTAACAAGCCTTGTAGAACGAACCCGGTTACACCTCTCTAAAGTTCCGAAACTATCGGGGTCAAAATTTCCCTGATTAGTATGTCCATGATGAGCTTTATTGTGCCAAAATCTCCATAGCTGAGGAGAAACAAGAAATGCAGAAAGACCGATATAACCGGCTATGTTTTGTAAAACCCTATTCCTGGTAACACTACCATGGAGGGTTTCATGAGCTAAAAATGCAGCGGCACCTGCCAGTACAGCCAAAAGAACCGATCCTATTAACATTACATACCATGGCCCCGAGTAAATATACATCAAAGATCCCAAGGCGAGGATTAAAACTGTAATAGGAAGATATAACCAAATTTGAGCTGGCCGTCTGGTAAAAACATTCTCGGGTAGCTCCCGCATGATAGTGCGACGCATATTGAGAGGTGAAGGAAGGGATGCATTTTCCATTGGTAAATCTCCATAATTAGTCTATACCCAGCTATAAGCAATCAATAGACCAATTAAGTTTGCTGACATTTGTTTTACAAACACGAGCTAGACCTATTGACTACCATGAATTTACAGATAAACGCGGAGGATCTATTTAAGCTCCTATTTCGACCTTGATTGATTTGCTGCAATGAGCAGTGAGAAAAGACACAAGGATCATGCAAAACCAGCTTCCTTGGCTGGTTTTGCATAGTAAATACAGATAATCTATTTTTGCTAAACTCATATTTGTTTGGTATAGTTGTTGCTCTTAATTCCAAACCGGCAGCTTTAACTTCCAACAACACGAGGTGAGTTTTATGGTTCCAAATTTCAAAGTACTATTATCAGTTGGT
Organism: Pseudobacteriovorax sp.; assembly: GCA_050293845.1. Taxonomy (GTDB): domain Bacteria; phylum Bdellovibrionota_B; class Oligoflexia; order Oligoflexales; family Oligoflexaceae; genus DT-89. Next base: position 7,961 of record JBNKNM010000091.1, read on the forward strand.
ATAGGATGTCTTCTTGTAAATTGTTCACAGCTATCCACAGACAACGCAAAAGACTCCACTGAACAATCTATACCAGCTACTGATAACAATGACAAAACTACACCAACTTCAAATGAAGAAACAAAAACGGACGCTTCTGATTCTACTACTCAGGAAGAAGCCAGTCTTTGCGCTGATGCCAATTTACTGCTTTGCCTAGATTTTGAAGACCTCAGCCCTGGACAAACCCCACAAGGAACACAGATTGGTGCTAATATAACAGTAGTCAATGACACTGCTAACAGTGGAACAAAGTCTCTACGATTCACCACCAACAATTCCGGATTTCCCTATCAAAGTAGTTATATAAGGGTAAATAATATCCCTGGATCTCACTGGGGTCGCATCTTCTATCGGGTAGAAACTGTTAGCAACCCCGCTGAATACACCCATATTAGTTTTGTCGCTGCGATTACTCCAGATTATGAAGTAAGACTTGTCGACACAGTTCGAGGTCCCGATGCTACCCATCAGTATCTTTATAATTTTAGTGATGATGTGGGAGGAAAAGGTTCTTCTTACAATTGGAGATTTGATGATAGTTGGGTCTGTGCCGAGTGGATGGTGGACAATACTAGCCAAGAGTATCAATTTTATCGTAACGGTCAGCTGGTGGAAGAAATATCAGGTTCAGTAGCTGGGGATCATACTGGTATTCCTCAAACATACCAATGGCTGGGTTTTGGAGCACAAGTATACCAAAACGGACCAGAAATTACGGGGTGGATCGACGATGTCGCCCTTAGTGACAGTCGTATCGGCTGTGAACGATAATGCGTTTCTTTTGACAATACTTTCTACTACATACAATAACTAAGCATTGTATGTAGTAGATCGCGTTTATTATCGGTAGTGAGACAACTACCATCCTTGTGGGCAAACCTAATTTTTTTGATTAGTGGGTTATACCCTTGCTGTTTCAATTGTGGACAATTCTTTTCCAGTAATAATGAAAAATCTGGGCACATCAATAAAACATAGTTTTAATAGCAGTGCAAAATTCGGACGTCTATTGAAACTCCAAATCTGTTCTTGTCCTAATTAATCTAATAAAAACAATATATTAGATAGATAGGATGCAAAAAATGAGTCTTAAGAGCTATCTTATAATCACTTTATTTTCAGTATTATTTTTACAGTTAATCTCGTATGAGAGTCCAAAAGAGAGCCCTTCCGTGAAATTATTCGCATTTCACAACCTGAAGACGCTGAAGTATCTGACTTTGGAGATCAGATATAGAATAAATATGTTTTTATAATCATCTTTTTGTTTTAAGTGAGATTATTATGAGTTTTATTTCAAAAAAAGTTATCGCAGTACCCATATTTCTGTTTGTAACAGAGCCGCTATTAGCTGAAGATTTTCACTGGAAATTGCGAGCACGAGAAAGTTACGATATTCTGAGGGTTCATCGCGATACTCATGCCGCTGAATATCCCAGCTTTTCCCATACTATCAATTTGTTCTATGAAAAACCTTTTGATAGGGCTTTCGGATTGGCTATTGGTCCCTTTGGATTTTCTTATTCTATAAAAAAACAGTCCCGCTATTTTTCGGAAAAACTGAGGTTAATCAGTTATGGTTTCGAATATAAAACTTGGTGGCCTTCACAGTTTTTTATACGAGCCGGTCTATACTACAATTACATGAATACAAACACTGTAGATGATGGTGTGCTACATGGCGGATCCATTTACCTTGGGGGCGGATATGAATGGAATATCAAAGATGTTGGACTAGCCGTAGAAATAGGGCATCGCCGCCACTTTTTCCCTTCAAATTGGAGTATAGAAAATAATTCAGTAGCATTAGGAGTTCATTTTTATCCCATGTTATAAGTAAATTACTTGGATATAGTGAAAGATATACAGTTACCATCAATCATCATCTGGCTTACCCTTTTGATTTTAAACGTCTAAACCATCGAACGATGTTAAAAAAGTGAATTATTTTTTTAATAAATGAAATCTTTCTGGCAGATTCCATCTGTAGATGAGAACGCATGATGGCCATATACAAAACAAATGGCAAAGACTGTTTGGGCCTGGCTTTTGTCAGTTGAAAAGCTGCAAAAGCTCCTGCAAGACCAATGCTAACAGGACCAAATAAAAGGCCCAAGGCTGATGTCATAGAACTAAAGGCAGCAAGACCTACTCCTCCAGATATGGAGGCCAAGCCACTACTTGCGGCGAGATAAAGACCTAAGCCCGAAAGTCTACCTCCCACTAAGGCACCAGTCATGAGCAAAGATTTTGAGCCGTCCTTCCAGTACCGATCAGCCATTTGGGATCGAACTAAGGTTTCATACTCTTTAAGCTTTTCGGGGGGGATATCTTTAACGTTATCAGCGAAAACTTTCCTTACAATTTTACCTTCTAGGTCTTCTACTGATTCTGACATCTCGTACTTGGGAACTTGCAGCTCACTACACAAGTTAAAAAGAATATTTTTATAACTGGGTGGTTCAGCCCAAATTTTCTGAACTTTATTATAATAAGAATTGCTAAGGATTCCGAAAATTTCTTTTCTTAGCCTTTCCTCATCCCACTTCAACTTCGCATCAATATTCAAATATAAAGCCAAGTCTCTCAACCGGTCCATGCCAAAGCTATCAAATAGGGGATCAAACTCTATGATGGCTTTTTGTGCCTTTTGATACCCTTTCTCATCATAGTAGATTTCTAAAGCTACTTGACCTGCTAACCAAACTCCTGATGACCTAGCCAAGGGAGCCCCACTATATTTCAAACCAAACTTTCTAACAATGGGTCCAAAATTTCCAGAGCAGGCTGCTCCTACGCTGTAAACATAAGAAAAAATGTTAACATAATTCTCTGTCTTCTTGTATAAATTGAGCGATCGTGTGATAGATGAATATCTCAATCTAGAGATACCTACTTTCCCTAGTAAGGCTTTAAGTTTATCTTGAGCTCGCTCCAAATCATCAATGGAAATCGCTGTAACATCCCTGTCGTAAATCTTTGCCAATGTATTGCACATCCTCAAAACTAAAGCTCTCGTTTGATCGGGATTTTCTGAAGGCCAAACGGCCTCAAGGCAATAGCGCCTAATGATAGCTTCGCCTGCCTGCCTAGCTTTCTTCTCCAAGTCATCACAGTCAGGTTTAGATATTTCTTTTTCCAAGGATTGCATTCCTACAATTGCAGATTTACTATTCAGAGATCCTATCTCTATAAAGCCTATGTGGATTATCGGCAGAAAGAGCTAATTCATAATGGGGTTTTGCTCCCATAAACGTGGAAAGGTTTCATTAGGCTTGGATATCAATTTCCCGACCCTAAAGGATCGGGTTTCCTAGAAATATTAGATGAAAAATGCTCCTACTCTGTGTCGCTTTAGCAAAAAAATCGCTCTCATTCACGAATGATTAGCCTTGGCGATTTTTCCGGGATTAGAGATGAGGTGCATTTTCGCTTCCGTTCGCTTATTGCTTTCTGAGAAATTTCCAGACTAAATTTTTCAAATCCTGGCTTAATTCCTTGGTTTCTGGGAAAAAGATTCTAGCTTCAAGCCATGCAAGGCAATTTTCAGGAGTTTGACTGGGGAACTGATATAGAGAGCGGCAATAAACTTTTTGAATAATTTATATTTCATGTTTGTATAGGGATACCAATTAGCTTCAATTTTATCGCTACCAGCATCAATAAGAACCGACTTAGCCCGTGTGAATCCTAGAAGACCTTCCGCTCCTCGCAACTTCCCAAACCCAGACTTTTTCGCACCTCCAAAGGGCAGGCCAGGGTTTCCTTCAGTCATATTAACATTGTTAATAGACACACCACCAACATCTAACGACCGAGTAACGCGCATGGCTCTTTCTTTATCATTAGTGAAAATGCTAGCACAAAGTCCATATTCCGAGTTGTTTGCTATTCTAATAGCCTCCTCTTCACTAGCAAATGTCATGATGGGAAGTATAGGACCAAAAGTCTCATCTTTCCACACTTTCATGTCGGGCGTCACTCCTGAAAGGATCATAGGAGTAATACTCAAATCTTCCCGACTAGGAATAGATCCATGTTCGAGTCTTGCTCCCTTAGCCAGGGCATCTTCTAATTGATCTACAACCTTTTGCTTTTGAAATAAAGTTGTCATCCGGCCAATATCAGCATCCCCATTATCTCCAACTTTTACAATTATTTTAGATGCTTGGTTTAGTAACTCTGCTAGGAATTGGGAATAAATTTTTTCGTGGACAAGCAATCTTTCGACGGCACTGCAAGACTGACCAGCATTAGAAAATGCTCCCCATAGGGTGGCAGCTGCTGCCCGTTTAATACTGGTATCCTCAAAGGCAATCAAAGGATCTTTCCCCCCCAATTCCAACTCAATGGGAATTAAAGATTCTGAAGCTTGGACCATAATCTTCTGACCCGTAGCACCACTTCCAGTGAAAAATATTTTACCAGGACCTTGCGCGATCAACTGACTCCCCAAAGCTCCATCACCATAAGCAATACGAACAGAGTCCTTTAAGATGGGAGCTGCTTCTAATATACTCTCTACTAAACCATAGCAAGGAGAGTGCTCAGATGGTTTATACACGACAGCATTTCCTGCAATAAATGCAGCTACCATTCCAGTGATGGCATTATGAAATGGATAGTTCCATGGACAGATTATCAGGACAACTCCAAAAGGCTCATGGAAAATCATAGATTTTTTGCCCAGCAAAGTAATGGGAGTTTTGACCTTTTCAGGTGACAATATTTTCTTCGCGTTATCCTCCAACCACTGAATCCAATCCATAGTTCCCAGGACTTCAGCAACTAAAGCATCCGTTCGTGATTTACCAAGGTCACGAGTTAAAACATCTATAATCACTTCCTGTTCTGCAAAAATCTTATCTTTCACTTTCCCAATTTCTGCAATACGCGCCTCTAAAGATAGATCACGGTATTTTTCAAAGGATGATTGAGCTTCGCTAAAAAGGCTTTCTGGTGCTGCCTGATCCTTTGTAACAAGCTTTTGACGTTCGGTTTGGTTCATATATGATTCCTTAATTTCTAAGAGGTCTAATATTTTATGACACCCTTCTGTAGAATGAGGCTGATTTATAAAACTAATACTGTATAGAACATAAAATACTTCTAAATCAAGGGACTGAGGTGAATGCTAGACCTTGCAACCACAAATTTCACCTCCTACATGTTATAAGATAGAAAAGTTCTATTATTCATAATAGTTAACGGAAATTCATCCAGCACTATATCGCTTTTTGTCTCCAGAGTAGCAGTAATTACGTCAGTCACAAAACCCATTCAAATACAAGCAGTTCAAATCTGAAATCATTCTTTTGCGCGTCATATATTACCCAAGGTTTGCTCTGCCTTACCGGGATTTAACTGAAATGAATGCTTCACATCCTCCAGCTATAATTCCTATCTTACTACATTTATAATACATATAATCATGTTTGATCGATAGACCAAAACACCTTTGATATACACAATTTGTTGCGTTATATTGGCATATAATAAGTCACATTCGCCATTTGAACTTTCTATAAAACGGAGCTCCGAAGTCTAACAAGTTCTGATATTGATTCCCTTCTCCCTTGGAGTTGGGAGGCTGATTCATCACGTCTCAAAATCTCGTCCTCTGAAGATTATATCGAGCAGGATTATCCCATAGAGCTTCTGATCAAAAAGCTTGGTCTTGAAGAGAGGTTTATTTTGATGAGTCATCTAGCTTTCCAGACCAATCGATCCAATCATCTGAAATGGCAGCATTATCTCCTTGATTTTTGAAAATTCAATCAAATTTAGGCTAGGAATTACTTGGCCATGGTGAGGTACGCTTTGCTATATTAGGTGGATCGGAGGGACACAGAATATCGACAAAGATGGCAATTTGGTTTGCGGTGGACTCTGTGTAATGGGTCTAATAGGTGGAGGGCTGCTTTGGTGTCTGCTGGTAAAGAGTTGTGGGAAGACTACAAGCAAAACGATCAGATCACAGCCGGGGGTGCTGTCAAAGCATCAGTGTCAGGAGTAGTATCTGGCACTAAAGCCGTTGTGCATGCAGGTGCTTTCGCAGTGGGAGGAGTTGCCAGAACAGTTGCGGCAACGGGACTAACGGCACCAATGACCTTTGTAGAAAGTGTCACTAAAGACGTTATCGATGGCAAAGAAGCAAATATGAGCAAAGCGTTGACTAAGACAGGGATTGGAGTGGTGTTGGGCCCTGCTTTAACCATCGTAGGTGGTGGTGGTCCTCTTGGAAGTAAGATCTCTCAAGAAACTGTCAAATCTGAATTTAAAACTTGACTAAGTCTGAAATTAAAGAGGTTTCAAAGATACTTAGTGAACAAGGGGCTAGAAAAACAGTTCTGGAAGAAGGAGGTACCAGTAGATGAATTTGTAATCGATGATAAAGTCGATGAAAGGTACTCGGATTGAACTTCTTTTTAGTGACGATAATAACTTATCTAACTTGAATTAGTTTTGACCTAATCTGCTATGTGATTTGTTAATCATTCTGCACGAGTACAATTGCCCTACAATCTGCTATTCGAGGTCGCGATCGTGATCGCGCCTAAAGTTTCTTTTTCGTATCCAATTGATTGGCACCCCTAACTGACACCCGTGGTACTCAAAAAGCTCACTGATTAGGTCACGAGGTTACCAAAGAACCGATGTTATCGTTTTGCAACTTGTATTCATATAAAAATATTTTTAAACTTCGTTAAACACCTGCTAGACCTTCCTTATTGATAACATAGAAAGTGTTTTGCTTTAAGCAGCTTCTAATTCTACCTATCAGCTTTCTTGCAATAGCAACGATTGCCCGATTACCGCCTCTTCTAATTGAAATATTTTCATACATTTTTTTAAGAGACGGATCGTCTCTGATTGCACGCCACGCTGCTTCCACCATCAAGTTCCTTAGCCGAGGAGGACCTTGACGGCTTATGTTTCCTCTACGAACTTTGTCACCTGATGAATATTCACAGGGCGTAAGCCCAGTATAGCTAAATAGTTGTTTTTCATTTTTGAATCTAGACATATTACCAAGTTCAGCTATTAGGTATTGGCTCGAAATTTCACCGATACCTGGTACGCTTCTGTAGATTGGTTCTATATTCGATTTTTTAGCAGCGGATCGTATTCTCCTACGAATGCTAAACAATTTTCTTGTCAGAAAAATCCAGTTATCGAAAAGCAAATCCATGCTGAATACTATTTCATCTGGTAAATTTCTTAATCTAGTCTTCAACTCTTTAATATACTTGATCGAGATTTTTCTCGTTTCGCAGCATTCAATTTTTCCGAGATAAGTAAGCTTTGATTTTATCTGATTTGCTACCTTTGCTCTTTGCTTAGAAATTTGCTCACGAGTTCTAAGAAGTATTCTATGGGCTTCCTGGAGTTCATTCGGAACGTAAATAGGTCTGAGTCTGTTATAGTAGAGTTCCATAGCTAGCTTCACAGCATCTTTCTTATCTGTTTTTACTCTGTTGTTCGCTTCGATATTTATTGATGCGGGATTTACAACAATACTGCTAAATCCCGCATTCTTGAGCATTCTGTGCAAACCAAAACCGCAAAATCCAGCTTCATACACTGTTCGCACTTCGTTCGCTTCGTTAAAGTTTTTTTTGATATAGTTGGTTAGGTTACTTGGCTTTGCTTCCATACTAAATTTACGCGCAACAGTTCCTTCAAGGACTACGGCCACTACATAGTTTCGTTTATGAACATCGACTCCGATAAAAATTGTATGCCCAGTATAGTCAGTATTTGTTCTCATTGCGTAGCTCCTTATAATAAAGTTGCTCCACTAAAAGAGATAACAACTTTTTCTCCAAGGTTTCCACACAAATCAACATAGAAACTGACAAAACCCTCAAAAATAGAGCGCTGAACAAAGCACGAATCACAGAAGATAAAGAAAATATAATTCCTCTTTCCGTCCAAGTTGATACCGAACAAATCACGAACAGTCCAGCCAGAAACACCCGGAAAATGACGGAAACAGAGGAACAATCTTGAAGCAGCTAAGTTGTTAAATTACTTATCTAAAACACTGAAATTACTATAACTTTCTGTAATTACTTCTAAAATTCGATTCCCGCCGCCTCCACTGGTATAACCAGTGGATATCATTAATAAAAATTGACTGCATTATTCAGAACCCTTGCTTTTTCCATGCTACCCAATTTTTATTAATAATAACAGCGAGTTAAATTAATACATTTATGTAGCTTCTACTTCCTATCCCTTACTAGGTTTAGTCCCAGGACATTGTTTCGACTCTAGATTGATCGTGATGATGATATTTAGACATGGTCGTTTTAATATCGCTATGACCCAATATTTTATAAAGCATGTAAATATCCCCTCCCCTTTTCATATACCAAGTTGCGAATGTATGCCTTAATCCATGATATGTGATTCGAGGTAGTTCCAGTCTTGAGACCCATTTTTGAAATACTTCATTCGATAATTTCGAAGGCGCAATTGGCTTACCAGTTCTAGTGTTAAATAGACCTGGTAAATGGGAGTCAACTCTGACCTTTTCCTCCAGCCACTGATGAAGTCGACTTCTTCGTTTAAAACGTAGTAGACGCGACTCATAGTTCTTAGTGGGTTCAACCTGCTTTGACTTCTCGTTATAAGTCTTAATGACAGATATAGTACAGTCACTAAAATCGATATCCGATTTAAGTAAAGCTGTCACTTCTCCAAGTCTCATTCCCGTTTCAAGGGGGAGAATTAGTGCAGCCCTATATGGTTCGAAATTACCTTTTCCGTCCACTCTAGCTTTTTGTAATTCAAGTCCTGAATAAAAGGTTTCAATATGGTTTTTAGTTTTCCACCAATTGTCATCACTCGTTTTAACAGTTTTAAGAGGTTTTATTTTGACAGGGTTTTCGCTTAAATAGCCCCATTCAACTGCCTTACTTAAAATTGAACTTAAAGTTGCAATACAGTTATTGATCGATTTAGGTTGTATTTTCCCAATTAGTTTACTCCTAAAAAACTCAATTCGCTTCGGAGTAATTGAATCTAGCTTCGAATACCCAAATTCTCTAGTCAACCGAAGATCGATATCAAGTCTATATCTCATTTGTGTGCGGCTCTTTAGTGTTGGTAAGTGAGCTGTACAGTACTCTCTTACTAATCTCTCCCAGCGAATTTCCTCATAGAAATAACTTGCTTTTGAATTACTTTTATACATTTCTAGATAAGCAATAGCGGCTCTTTGGGTTTCAAAACCTTCTTTATAAACAGGTTTTCCTGATACTTTTGTATTGACCTTATATCTAGTTCCTTTATTTATCCGATACTTTGTAATTCCCTTTATTAAAGCCATTTTTGTTACTTTCCTTTTCTAATCCAAAGTAATACTTCGATTTTTGGAAACCAAAGCTTACCCCTTACTTTTATATGAGGAATTCCTTCACCAACCCATTTATAAATAGTCCATTTACTATATTGATTCTTAAGATGATTTAAAAGTTCTTGAAGAGTAAAATATTCTTCAGGATTGAACAATTCATTTGTCTGTTTCCGCTGCATGATAAACCTCAATAGATCAAGTGTTGCAAAGGAATTTTGCGAAGAATGAATATTGAAGATTCGAAGGCATATTGATCAGCCATCCATGGTGATCAATTAACGAATAAAACGAATGTACTTAAAAGGCAATAGAAAATTCTACCTTTGATCCTCATGATCAATTATAGAAGCGGGAGAAAGACTGTCATATTTGAACTGATTTATAATTCCAGCTCTTACAACCGGAAATAGTTTTTCTGAAGATCCATTCGATCGTTTAGACAAAAGATCTTGTATTTCCTTTTGATGCTCATTTTCTAAGCTAATTATCTTTCTAAAAGTTTCCTCGCCTGCCGCACCATAGTTAAAATAATTTTCACCTCCTTGCGCTTTATGTACAATCCAATCTATTAGACGTTTTTGCTCTATCTTTGAACGAAACTTGATTCCGGAGTCTCCTTTTCTCTTAATAATACCTGAATTAGTGACATACACCATATCCAACTGAAGCAATAAGGTAATGATATTTTCAGCATTAGACCCAAATGTGAAGTAAATATCACTCTCATAGTACAGCCCTAGGAAACATAGCAGAGCTATCTCGATTGAAACTGGGTCCTGTAAAATTTTTACTAATGCACTAGGTGGCGCATTATTAGTAATCTCAACATGACCATCCGCAACAGAGCTTGAAACATACCCTTTGATAAATCCGATGAATGCGGCAATCTTTTCATCTATCTTGAGAGTCCGCGTTTCACCTCTAACAAACCTTCGGATCTTATTTCCAGTAGTGACATCTAAACTATGCAATTCATACAAATCAATCCATTTCAAATTTTCCTTTTCCAGATAATGTTCAACATTAGCTTTAAAAACCCCATCTAATTCATACAACATTCTTCTCCAAGACAATTCAGTTATTCCAATAGAACTCACTATAGATAGGAGAATACAATCTATATTGCAGATTTGCTTCAAATTCTGTTTCTGACTTATCTAATAATTTCATGATTATAGGTTGAAAATAGGGCTAATTCTGTTTCTTAATTTGGTAAAATTTTAGGCTAGCGACAGAAATAAGAAGAATAAATTTTTTTTCCGGTCGATTTTTAACTCTGATTGAACACTAGAAAAGATAAGTACCTAAAAACAGGTAACGCATATTTTCTAAACTCATAGAATTCTTAGAAACAGATTTTTGACGCGTCTTTACTCTTTAAAAACCTGCTGATAACTTTCTTTATCGAGTCAGGCATCGAAAACTTCTTAAGCCTAGTCTCAGAAAAACTTTAACCAAATAACTAATATTTTTTTGGATATAAAAATGTACTTCGAAAAAAGTCTTCCTTTTAATAGGGAAGCTTCGCTCGGCAATGTCGCCTTGCATAAAAAATTTGCGAAATTAACTGCTGACTATGATTTTCTGGACGATCCAAAGTTCAGGTTAGAACTCGTATTAGCTGGGTTACTGATCAATGAGTATGTGGACAAGGATTTATTATCTACACGATCATTTTCTAATTTAAGACATTTTTTAAATCATAAGGGACGTATAAATTTCATGGAGTGTTCCATCGTAGCCGCCTTGATTAAGGATCACTATCAAGCAATTGAAATCAATGGCGCTCTCTATGTGAAGTTTAGGTTCAAGTAATTTTTCATTCAAGGAGATGTGCCATGGGAAAAGTAAGGCTTATTAACTTCTTAGATACTGCCTCAATTATCGATCGTCTTGAGCTTGAAGCAAGGAAAGCCGGTATGAACTTGGAGGAATTATGGGGTCGTATCAAATTAGATACCCGAACTATGAATACATGGCGAACGGGACAGCATACACCTAGCCTTAGTAGTTTACAACATATTCAGTCGGTAATTAACGACTATATACGCGAAAAAAATTCAAATGGGGAGTTGGTATATGATAACAAATAGATGGTATGGCCCCGTAGATTATATGCTTTATCATGAAAAAATGGCTGAATATCACCGTAAATGGTGGTGGCTGAGTAAGTCTGTCATTGATTTGATTCTGTCGTCACCAAGACATTTTCAATACAAATTCTTGAATCCTAAAAGCTATCGAGTATCAGAGTCAAAAAGTCAATCAAGGGGTACAGATGTTCATACAATGCTTCTTGAACTTTCCATTTTTAAGTCTCGCTATCTTTGTGGCCCAGAGGGTAAGAATCGTAATCATGTACCCTTTAAAAACATGGTTATGGAAAACCCTGACAATATGGTCCTTCCTTTTACCGAATATAAGATGTTAGAGGCTATTTACGATTCCGTGTTTCAACAAAAGCTTGGTCGCTACTTTCTCCAACTTGAAGGCAGTCCGGAAGTATCTTGTTATTGGATCGATCCAGAATTTAATCAGCCCTTAAAGTGTCGTCCCGATAAACTTATTGAAACTGAAAAGATCGTTGTAGACATTAAGACCACCTCTATCCTAGGGAAATTCAAGTTTGAGCGTCATGCTTCAGATCTAAACTATCATCGCTCTGCTGCCTTAACCTTGCGTGGTCTTAAGTTACTTACTGGCAATGATTATACGTACATATTTCTCGTAGTTGAAACAAAACCACCCTTCAATGTGGCTTGCTATTCATACTGCGAAGACGATATTGCCACCGGTAATTTGGAAATTGATAAAGCTATAAAAAAATACCAAGAGTG
>JBNKNM010000092.1:0-20121 GCA_050293845.1 Pseudobacteriovorax sp.
CAACATGTCCTTGCAAGGTCCGAAGCTTTGAGTCTTTTAGGGCAAGAAGTTTTGTTTCGCGTCGGACGCAATAGGCTATATTCAGTTTCGGAAGAGAAGTCAGAAGTACTTAAAAGTGGACTCCAAATCAAAATTACGGCTTTAGAGTATAGAAATGATAGAATAAAGCTTAATATTAGTATGGATTTAAGTCAAGGCCAGGGAAATCAAGCCAGATTTGATGCCAACGAGTTTAAATCTCAACTCTGGTTGAATCTGAATGAAGATATTATTGTTTCTTCATCTTCTATGGAAATATCAGATCTAACAGAAAATGGAGTGCCGATTCTCAGAGAAATTCCGATAATTTCTCCGCTTTTTAAGGGCGATAGTCGCGGTACTTCGAAAGCACAGATTTTCATTAGTATGAAGATGGTGCTATTACAGGGGGAACATTGAGTTGTGCCGAAAAGGAATAACAGAATCGAGATTGTTAGCCTTCAATAGCAGAGCCAGTAGCCGATCAAAACCAATTGCTATTCCGCAGCAATCGGCAATGCCATGCTGCAAGGCATTGAGAAAATCTGGATCGTGGGGTATCTCTGGTTTTCCTATGGTCCTACGGGATCGAGAACAGATTTCCAGTCGTGCAAGATTTTCCTTATAATCTGTAAGTTCCCAAAAAGCGTTACCCAGTTCGATACCTCCTAAGTAAACTTCAAAGCGTTTAGCACGGTTGTTTTCCACGCGTGCTAGTGCACTTTGTGAGGGGGGGTAGTCGTATAAAATAGTAGCTACCTGTTGGGTCATCCAAGGTTCTACTGCGTCTAGCATAAGTTTAAAGAATGCTGTTTCAAAGTCATCTGATTTTTGAATCGAGATAAAACCTTTTCTAATAGCTTTTGCTGCTAGTTCTGTGTCATTATCAATAAGTTCGATACCAGTACACTGCAAGAAAATTTCGTATACCGATAGCCTAGGAAAATGCTGAGGTAACTCTAAAACTGTGAAGCCTGACGATTTAAGCTTCTGACAACAGAAGTGAATAAGCTCTTCTGTAAGATTCATAAACCCATTGTAATTGATACCCGTTTGATAGAATTCCAACATAGTAAATTCCGGGTGGTGCCAATCTGTTTTTTCGCCACCATTACGAAAACATTTCCCAATATGATAAATTTTTTCTAAACCCTCCGCTAAGCATTGCTTTAAATGCAATTCAGGGCTTGATCTTAGAAATCGCTTATGTTTGAGTTCATGAAAATCTATCCATTTGGATTCAAAATAATCGAGATGCACTTCTGTTCCAGGGCAGGTGACAATAATGGGTGCATCTATTTCTATGAAAGATCGACTATCAAAAAAATCCTCTATAGCACGCTTTAATATTTTTCTCGTATTTGAAATGAATGTCAGTTTAGTCATTTTTTATCTTTACCAGGTTTAAAATGCAGTTTCTTTAACTTTGACTCAATGATAGCAAGGGCGGAATCTATAGCATATTCTCCTTCATAGGGAATTTTGTCGGTACCCAATTCATGATCGGTAGCAACCTTGAAAGCCTCCCAAGCATTTTTGATAGGAATAATTTTTAACTGGCCACTTTTAACACCTGATCGGGCATGTTCATGGAGCATCAAGTTAGAAACGTTTTTTTCTGGAATGAGCACAAAATATTCTTTGGATTCTCCAATGGCAGTGCAAGTTTTATAAAATCCTTCAATTTTTTCATTGACACCACCAATCACTTGCACTTCGCCATGTTGGTCTATAGAGCCTGTCACAGCTAAATTTTGTTTAATGGGAATACTGCTCAGTGAGCTGATTATGGCAATGAATTCTGCAACTGAGGCGCTATCACCATCAATGAGCCCGTAATTTTGTTCGAAGGTTATACTGGCAACAAGGCCATGGGGCTTTTTGCGTGATAGTAATGTGTTGATGATGCCAGTGAGGATGAATACCCCCTTATCATGAACCTTCCCAGAGAGACGGCTCTGACGTTCAATGTTGATGATGCCACCATCACCTACAGAGTGGGTGCAGGTAATACGGCCAATCTTACCAAAGGCATAGTCACCATAATCATAGACGGCAAGTCCATTAATGCAGCCTATTTTACTACCATCGACGCGGCTGATGATTTCTCCATTCTTGACAGAGCGTAGTAGAGTTTCTTCATATAGGTTATGCCGGTAGTATTTTTCATTAAGAGCATTTTCAACATCGGCACGGCGAATGGTTTTGGCCTTGCGCTCTCTGGCTAGAAAATTGGCTTCAATGGTTAAGTCTTTGATTTCAGAAAACTGTGTTGAGAGTAAGTTTTGATCTTCAACCAGCCGAGAACCATGTTCAATAATTGCGCATACCGCAGATTTCTCGAATGGTAAGAGATTCTCTTTTTCAGCTCTTGTGGCTATAAATGATACATAGTTTTGAATATTTTCAGTATTTTTTACCATTTTATAGTCAAAGTCAGCTTTTATCTTAAAGATTTTATGAAAATCTTCATCCTCATGATAAAGAAAGTGATAGATTTCATCATTGCCGATCAGAATAACCTTTAGATCAAGGGGAATTGGGGCTGGGCGCAACCCTGACGTCGGCAATAGCGAATACTGCTCACCCATATCCTCAATAAATGCTTTTTGATTCTTTAAAACCCTTTTCAGCGCTTCCCAAATATTGCCAGTCCGAAATATATCTAGAACATTAAGTACTAGATAGCCACCATTGGCCCTATGAATAGCTCCCGCTTTGATCATCGTAAAATCAGTGAGGTACATACCATGTTCTACATTTTTTTCAATTTTGCCAAATAGGTTGTAGTAGGTGGGGTTGTTTTCAATGATTACAGGCGCTGCGCTCTTTTGACTGTTGTCTATGAATAAATTGATGCGATATTTATTAAATCGATTTTTGTCTTCTTGATACATTTGGCTATCTGGGTCGTCTTTATCGTCATCTTCAACAAAGTCTAATAGATTTTCCTTAATGTCTTCGATGACACTTTTCAAATACTCCACGATTTCGGGAATCGATTGGTACTCTTCAATTAAATCTTCTACAGTGCTAGCAACAATTTGCTCACCTATGGCGTTACGTAAGTTTTCCACCTGCTCCCGGGTATCTTTATCGATGGAGCGAACCTTTCTAGCAAAGTCCAACACCTCAGGTTCAAACTCGCTGCGCTTTTGCTCAATATCTTCACGTTCTTTGTTTTTGAGCTTGCTATAATCTTTTTCTGACAATGGCAAACCATCAACAACGGGGATAGTTTCGATACCAACTCGTGTTGATTTGATGATAAAATTCCTCGCCTTGGCCAGTTTTTCGAGTTCGCTATACATTTTTGATTTTGTTTCGTTTGCAGAAGAGTAGAATGCATTGACTGCATTTTCATAATCTTCGCTTTGTAGCGCTAAGGGAATCTCATGCTTTAATGCTTTGACCAGTTTTTCCATGGTCTTTTTCAATTTTTTACCTTCACCAGCTGGTAAGCCAACAGCAATGGGGTTTTCCGTATCCTGAAAATTGTAAAGGTATATCCAGTCATAAGGGGCGGGAAGCTTTTCCGACCATTTCTGTAGAAAGCTATTAATAACGCTTGTTTTTCCAGTGCCCTCAATACCAGCTACGTAAATATTGTAACCCGACGAGTTGATACCCAGGCCCATATTGATGGCACGAATAGCTCGATTCTGGGAATAAATATCATGGGAAATATCCAATTCTTTTGTGGTATTAAAGGAAAACTGCCTAGCGCTACAACTAGAATAGACTTCACTAAAAGATAGGGGGCTGGGGCTTGCTGTTTTTGTCTTTAAATTTCTAGAACTAATTTTTTTCTTTTTCAAGACCACCTCACTCGCAACTATGCTAGAGAGGTTGGTCGACTCTCTAGCTATAAATAAACATCCATAACAGCGGTTAGTTTGAGTTCTCCAGCTACTTCATTTAGCTTATCAGATAGATCGAACTCCATAGCTGATGGCTTCAGCATCAGGAAGAGATTAGTTAAAAAATGCTCTCCTTTTCCTCTCGGCTCGGAAAGGAAATAGTCACCGTAGGCGTCTAGAAAGTCAAGAGCATCTTCGATAGTTTCTTCACTTGGCTTGCTGATGAGATGCTGAATACCGCGTTTTAGCCATTGGGAAAGTTCTTGAAAATTGATTTGTTCTTTTATACCAAGTCTCAGGCATTCGTTACAAAGGTTGACCTTCATTTCGGCTGGTAGTTTTTTGTAATGGATACCATAGAAATAGTTGAGGGTCTTGTATGCTGATCGCCAATTTCTAGTGGATTCCATAATACGAACTTTTCTCATGGTCGTATCGTAGGACTCTATGGCGCTTTCAACTTCCTGGCGTTCTTTTAGCCTTCTCGCTTCAATTTCAGGACGGTAGCGATCTCTTAAAATAGTAAATGCCTTATTTATTTCGTTAAATGTCATAGGGTCGTGAACGTCGAGGCTCTTACCCAATGCATCAGATAAGTATTCAACTACATGGGGGATTTTACATTTAGATTTATCAGAAATCTGAACAATGCTCCACTTAACATTGTCCGGCCAGATCTTCAGAACCTTTTCCAGCTCCATTAAAAAATCTAGCATTGGATCCCCCCTTTAGGTAATACAATCTGGCTCTGGTAGTTTGACCAGATAAAAGTTTGTTCTCGAATGTAGTGATTAAGTTCTTAAATTAATTTACTTGGGGTGGTGGAGAAATGCAAAAAAAATGACGTATTTTGTTTTGACGTAACAAAACAGATAGGTCCCAGGTCCCCTGAAGAACTCGGAATATTTGGAGAGGCTTTGGATTTTCTTAAGTAGAAAAAATTGTCAGTTGTCTTCGCAACCCATGGGCAGCTGGCTTTATACTCGCAAGCGAGAAGGTGCTTACTAGAACCGACTCACGCGAGAAAAAGCCAACAATCAAGCTTACTAAGTACGCAATTGACGACGAAGTCTCATCATGCGACGCTTTTTGCGACCGACTTTTCTGCGACCTTTTGGATGCTTTCTCTTATGTCTTGAACCGTGCAATGTTTACTCCAACAGAAGGTTAGTCAACGGAATATCGGAAACTATAGAGCTTTTGTAAAAAACGCAAGATATTTTTACTAGATTTTCTGTCTTACCATTGCGAAGAAATAGGTTAAAATGGAGTATAGGCTAGTAGCAACTGCTTTGATATTAATGGATTAAGGACTGAGTTATTATGGCGAGATCTCGCAAGAAGACGCACAGAAATTTTGCGGCCATCATTATTGAGCCATTCAAACAGCTCAAGCTGGGGGTCTATGTCATAGCTGTGTCTTTAACCTTTGTGGTGCTAACAGCACTGGTCTTTTTTAATGCTTTTTTCGAGCAATATCAGTACATTGTAGAAATGTTTCAGATAGTAGACCCGAACAATCAATGGGCGGCAGTAACCAATGATGTGTTCTATAAAAATGCAGTGCGGCTGGGTGTGTTATTGATTTGCTTTGTCATTGTTATCTTCTCTGTTGTCTTCTATATCACCCATAAATACTATGGTCCTCTTATATCCATCAACCGTTTTTTGGAAGGGATTGCCAAGGGAGATTACTCCCAACGAGTAGTGATACGAAAAGGGGATGAATTGCAGGATCTGGCAGACCACCTGAATCAAATGGCAGAAAGCTTGCAAAAACGCCATGGGGTACCCTTCGACCAAGTCAATCACAAGAAGGGAAAAAGCTAGTATGGGGAATCCGGTCATTTTTTTTGCAAACAGTCATAAGCAACGACACTTTTATGAGATAAGGTAAAAATCTTTGTTGAACTTTCTTCTGGGCTTCGTTATGTAAACTACACTTGTTGTTTTGACTTACTTTAAGAGCCTAGATGGAAGATTTCTTTAACCAAACCAGGAACCAGCTACGATGGCTCTGTTCCCGTCATTTTGCCGTTCCTGAACAGCATAGCGAGAGTCTCTTGCGTGCGGCATACAAGGACTTTGCCCGTGAACCATGGAACAACAGTAGGCTTCCTAAAGCCTTGCAGCAGATGGGAGAACGCTTCAGCACGCAAGGAGTTGTTGCTGAAAAGATCGCCGTATCTCGTTATGATGGCACCGTTAAATTCTTAGGCAAGCTCCATGATGGTACTCTCATTGAAACCGTATTAATGCCTGAAAAGCACCGCATTACAATCTGTGTTTCCAGCCAGGTGGGTTGTGCCCAGGCTTGCTCTTTTTGCTATACGGGACGCATGGGTTTGGTTAGAAATCTCAGTGCTGGGGAAATTGTTGGCCAAGTGATGTTGGCCAATCTATGGATTCGCCAGCATCCACGCTGGTGCCAGGACATAGGCTTGCCCTTGAACTCCCAAGTATCTAATTTGGTATTTATGGGAATGGGGGAGCCCTTAGACAATGTCTCCGAAGTTCTAAGAGCCATAGATATTTTAACAGAGCCTTTGGGTTTTGCCATGGCGCAGAGGAGAATTTCGGTATCCACAGCTGGACATCTTGAGGGTTTAAAGGCTCTTTTGTCGGAAAAACCGAATATCAACATAGCCTTTAGTTTACATGCCAGTTCTGACCGCGAACGGTCACAGTTAATGCCCATAAACCGCAAATGGCCCCTTGGTGAAGTATTGCATTTCATTAAAGAGTTTTATGGTAATACTACGAATAAAAAGCGCAAGGTTCTGATTCAGTATACTTTGATACACGGTGTAAATGATTCCATGGATCATGCTGATGCATTGGTCGAGCTCTTAAAAGAATTGCCGATCAAATTAAATATTATTCCTCTCAATGAAATTGATCCCTCCCGATTCCAGTCGCCGGCAGCGGAAACCTTAGAAGGATTTAAAAATCGCATTCACCAATCAGGTATCAGAGTTATGATACGTTACAGTAAGGGACAGGATATAGCTGCAGCATGTGGACAATTGGTTGTGGGTGATGCTTAAGTTAAGAGACATCTATGAATTTGAGCTTCTGCCATTCCCTACCGGTTGGGAAACATGAATGTTTTTTCCTTATTGGTTTTGCCTCAGAATGCCTGTATAAGTGACTATAAATTTTAAAAAAAATTTTTTATAATAGGCTTTGAAGCAAACTTTTTAACATCAAAAGTAAGATTTAAAGCTAAGCTACCGATAGCGAATTAGAAATTGGCATCAGTATTCATAAGTTTCGGTTAATGGTGTAATGGAAGCAAAACTTAGCTATAATCAAACAAACTTTCGTATTCGCCTGCATGTAATTGCAAAACATGCATGGAACGATGATATTGATCCTGAAAATTTTATCCATAAAACCCGTAACAAATTGGATCATTTAGTTGAATTGGGAGACATTGACATTTACTATGTTTTTTCTTACCAATTCTTGCAATTTTGGCGGAACCTTAAAATGATCCCCAAGGATAACGACAGTCTCATAACTTTCGATTTAGGCTTTGGAGCTAAGAAAATCGATATGCAACTGGGCCCGGGGAATAAAAATAACTATGCCTTTATAAAGAAAGTTCAAGAGGATTATTCAGGAATTTCATTTGAAAATTTTATGGTAAATGTGCTTTGTCGTTTAAAAGAAATTGAACTAGATCGGTATGCTTACGATCTCGGCATAAGAGCTGCTTACTATCGTTGGGTGCGCAATAATCTGATTACACCGTACCCCCTAAGCAATAAAAAAAATCAACCACTCCAGGCATTGGATGTGAGTGCTACAGTTAACAAAAGCTTAAAAGAAGGATATCTATATGTAACTCATCCCTCCTATTTTAAATCTAAAGAGGGTTTAAAGGAATTATATGGTAAAGCCAAGGCCATGATGCCAAAAATTAAGTCGCAGTTTGCAAATTCTATATTCTTAAGTTCTGAGCTGATGAAAGAGTTCAAAGAAGAACTTACTAGGATCACCAGCATGGGAATTGATTTACCAAAAGTATTTGTATTTGCCATTGATGATCCCAAAAGAAATAAAAAGAAAAAAGCCAATAGCCATAAATTACTTAAAAATCCAAATGACTGTTTTTTAAAAATTTCTGTGGATGATTTGGCGATGGAAGCCACCATAACAGGTTGTAGCAAGAATGTATTAACCCCAGCTTTTACTATTGATGAATCAGCTTTTATAAAAGAGCTTCAGTCACATGGGATTGTCTATGGTTATGCAGAATTCATGCAAGGGATTATCGGACGTATTAACAACAATGAAGAACTTAATGGAGAAGTGATTGCTGAAGGATTGCATCCCAAGCCAGGAAGTCTTCCTTACCTTCATGTCACACACCTTGAAACTGAACTTGAGCACCAAGAAGGTGTCGATATCAGATCAACCCAAAATCGTTTCGTAGTTGATCCCGGTGAAATTATTGCCGAAGCTCGCTTTCAGGATGGTAAAAGCGGCCTGGATGTTTTTGGTAAAGAAGTTCATGCTATAGCAGATTCAGAAGCTTTCAAAGTACGCCTAGGAAAAAATGTTACATACGATTCTCAGGGTAGAATTGCTTCTAAAATTCATGGTATGCCCTATATTTTTAATAATAAGGTCGATTGCTCTCCTGTTTTTATTCATCAAGGGGATATCAACTTAAGCTCAGGAAATCTGGAGTTTGATGGATCCGCAGAGGTTCGGGGAAATATTGAAAGTGGAGCCAGTGTCACGGTTACGGAAAACCTGATTGTGACGGGTACTATAGGGCAAGCCTTCATCAATTGCCACGGCAACCTTATTGTTAAGGGAGGGATTGTAACCTCTGAGCGTGGATTAGTAGAAGTTGGAGGCAGACTGCAGGCGGAATTTGTAGAGAATTCTCGGATTACGGTGGGTGGCGATATGGTCATTAGCCAGTCAGTGATTAACAGCAATGTGATTGTGGGCGGTAAGTTACATGTGACTGCTCCGCGCAGTGGTGTGATAGGTGGTGGTGTCATTAGCGCTAGGGAAAGGGTCATAACCGGCAGTTTGGGGTTTGAAGAAGGGCAAAAGACCATTTGTCGGATCGGTGTGGACTGGGTTTTCGAAAGGAAGATCACCATTCAAAAAGATCGTTTAGTAAGAGTAGCTGATATAGAACAAAAGGAAACTAAGATTCTAAATGAGCTTAAAAAACAAACCTCCCTCAGGCAAGATGCACGTAAAATCGAACAGCGGGACAAACTGCAGAAAAGGCTCGATCGTATTGGTCCCATTCGGCGGAAAATTGAAGCTAAAATTAAGCTTTTCCAAAGTCAGTTAACCTGGAATCGGGACGCTATTCTCATTGTCAATAATTTGCTAAGTCCTAATAGTGAGATTAATGTAGGTAACAAAGTCATCCCAGTGGGGCAGCAGTTAAAGGCTGTGATTTTAACCTACCATAAGCTCAGAAATGGGCGTACCAACCCGATTGAATACCTTAGCGATTTCGAGAATCGCATTTCAGGACCTAAGGCCTCGTAATTAAGCTCAGATTAGATCTGAAATATTTACCTAAATTTTGAGATATTTTGTAAATGTATAAGCTTTATGCTTATTTGTTTACTTTACAGCCTCTCCGAGAATCGGAAACATATGCGGCTTATAGATAGTAGACCAATTTGGGATCGTCATTCTGGCTTTTTAGGATATATTTTTCAAGCCTTTTTTGTGAGTCTCCTTGGAATTCCTTGAATCTTACCCCTAAACCTGGGAGGGTGTTTCGATGACCGTCGGCATCAATCCTTCTTACTACTTCTCCCTCAACGCGAATGGGTTTCTTATAGCCAGGAATGGAAAAAGACAAACACAGTAAAGTGCTTGGCTGAATGTTTATATTGGTTTCTAAGAGCACTCCTGACTTTGAGATATCTTGGATATTGCACTCTATAACTTTGCCTTCATATTCAAATTCCACGGCACCAACGTGAGAGACGCGGTCGGTATCTCTAATTTTTTCTTCCAGCAAATTGCGAATTTTTTCGATAAAATATTGGCGAGGAATTGGTTGCTCAATAAAGAGGTCAGGCCCAAAATCATTTTTAAGGATTTTCTTGGGAACATTTTGAACACTTGTTAAAACAACCGGCTTGTCAGGCATGGTCCGCTTAAAGTGCTCGCAAATGGTCATGGCATCTACTTGCTTAAAATCGTAGTTAATCACAATAACACTGATATCTACTAATTTTGAGAGCTTTTCTTGGGCTTCACTGAATGTGGTTGCTTGGAACATTTGTGCCCCAATTTTTCGATAACCTGCCTTGTCAAGATCAGAGGTAATGCGTTTTTCATCTATAGAAAGGATCTTCAGAGTGGTGTTCCCCATGATTTCCGTGTCTCCTAGGTTCTACTGCACGATTAAGTTGTGATATGAGCTGCACAGATCTCGCATCGGAACTAGAGGATTTTGCATTAGGAAAATTTACATCTTTTCGATATCTTGTTGAAATCGTGCCAAATTTTGTATAATTCATAATGGCATATAAAATCGGTGGCTAGGGATGAAAGAAAAGAATAAGAAAATTAGCCTTTTAAACTTGATGATACAGAGAGGGCTTGCTGTTAATGAAGATCAAGCTCGCGGCTTAATTATGGCAGGCCAAGTCATTGTAGATGACCAAAGGGTGGATAAGCCCGGTAAATTAATATCGAGCTTAGCACAATTGCGCGTCAAGGGGCAGAACCCTTATGTGTCTAGGGGAGGAGCCAAGCTTGCCGGAGCTGTGGCTGATTTAGGTCTCGCATCAGAGTTTAATAATTCTGTCGTTCTTGATGTAGGAGCTTCAACAGGAGGGTTTACAGACTGTTCTTTACAGTTGGGAGCCAGATATGTCTATGCCGTTGATGTTGGTACCAATCAGCTAGCATGGAAACTGCGCAATCATCCCCGCATAAAGTCTATGGAAAAAACAGATATTAGAACTTTTGAGTCATGTATTGATTCTGAAATCTCTATTGTTGTGGCTGACGTGAGTTTTACGAGTCTATCCAATGTCCTACCCTCCATTTTAAGGGCGAGTCCCAAGTCCGGGGTAAGATATTTACTTCTCATTAAACCGCAGTTCGAATTAGATCCTTCCTTAGTGCCAGTCGGGGGAATAGTTGCTGATGAAGGCTTAAGGCAATTGGCGGTAAATCATGTAATCGCTACCTTAGCACATCTTAGATTCCTAAACCCGACTGTTATTGAGAGCAAAGTAGCAGGCAGAAATGGCAACAAGGAGGTCTTTATTTTTTTTCAAAATTAGAAACCCGGGATCTGAACTCCTTTAGAACTTTCTGGCGATTTCAGCAATTAATGCTACTCCATATCCAGTACCGAGGCCGGACACGGTTGCCGAGGGTCCCGCAAGGTCGATATGGAGCCAGGGAACTTCCAGGTCTTCAATATGATTGAAAATAAATTGAGCTGCACAACTCGATTGGGCATTCAATCGATTCTTAACAGAGTTTTTCATATCTGCCACAAGGCTCTTAAATTCCTTTTTAAGAAATTCAGGAGCAAAAGGTAAGGGGGCCACAAGGTCTCCAGAGATTTGACCACTGGCTTTTGCTAAATCTTCAAGCTTATCCTCATTGGTAACTACAGCACAGTGGTGAATGCCGGTAGCAATCATCTGCGCTCCCGTGAGCGTGGCTGCGTCAATGATAAGGTCGGGTTTATAGTTACGACCCAAATAGGATACACAGTCGGCTAACACGATACGGCCTTCAGCATCTGTATTGTTAACTTCAACAGTTTTTCCTGAATGCATTTCAATGATGTCGTCGTTGCGAAAGGCCTCAGGTCCAATAGCGTTTTCGACAATTCCCAAAGCGGCAATCACCCTAAATTTAACCTTGCATTGAACTAGTGTAGCAAAAGCTCCGACAACTGCAGCTGCACCACCTAAGTCAGACTTCATACCGATCATTGATCCTGATATCTTCAGACTTAACCCTCCAGAATCGTAGGTGACACCTTTACCTGCTAGGGCTACCGTCTTTTGAGCTGACTCTGGGTTATAATCCAGTAGCAGAAGCCGAGGGTCTTCAGGGGCGCATTTACCGACAGCGTAGATACCACCAAGTTTTTCCTGAATTAGGTCTTGACCTTGAATTTCCTTGATTGTAACGCTTTGATTATCCTTAAACAGGTTTTTGATCTCAACCGAGAAGTCTTTGGGGTCCATTTCTGCCGGAGCTGTGTCCACAATTTTGCAAGCCCAGCTAACTGATGCGGCAGTTGATTTTACTTCTGCCGATGGTGTAACGATACTCCCATCTTCAAGACAGGCTACAATATGAAAATGTTTTTGTGGAACCTTTCCCGACTTTTTATTGTAAAGCCTTTCACGTCTGGCGATTGCGGCTGCCGCTGCGGGGTAGTGCAAAGGGTCATCTAGCAGTAAGATGATGGCACTTTGGTCATAGTGCTCGATCTCCTCACTAAACTGGTAGATCCATTGCTTCCGTGTCGGACTATTTCCCCTTGATACCTTGTTAGGTAGCACTCCAAAGCTGACGGTTTTAGTCGTTTGGTTTGCGGTATAGGTTTTTATTTTTTTTCCATTGATGCTAGTTGTTCCTTTTTGCAGTTCATGATCTACCAATTGCCAAAAGGATTCGTCAAGAATATCAGCATATATTCTTTTCTTAAAAGCTTTTTCGGGAGCTATAAAGGTTAAGTGCTCAGCATTTTTGAGCGCAGTCGAGATTGATTTATGAAACTTTAACATCCAAACCTCTTCAAATTCATTTTAGGATATTGATGATATCAATAAGTGGTAAGTGATTTTCAAACATAGCTCCATGAAGATAGGGCATAAGAATGGGTTTTGGTGAATAGCCAACGCAAATTCCTGCTTCTTTCAGCATTGGCAAATCATTAGCTCCATCTCCTACTGCCAAACATTCTCTCGGGTCTATTGCAAGTGTCTTGCATGTTTCTAAAAGAAAGGTCTTCTTCATGGCGCTATCAACAATGGGATCTATCGTGTTCCCTGTCAATATATTGTCTTTAATTTCTAGGCAGTTTGCCATGAATCCTGAAAATCCAAGCTTTTCCGCTACTCTTTTGGCAAAACGCTGAAAACCACCGCTAATCAGAAAAAGTTTAATATCTCTTTCTTTACAGGCTTGGCAAAAGGTTTCGAGGCCTGGGTTTATGGTTAAACGTTCGTGGACTTTTTCTAGTTCTCCAACATGGAGCCCCTGCAATGTTTCCACTCGGAGTTTCAGGGCTTCTCGAAAATCTAAAGTGCCTGCCATGGCGCGGCTGGTGATAGCTTCTACCTGCTGGCTACTGCCAGCAACTCTAGCGATTTCGACTATAGTTTCTTGTCCTATAACTGTGGCATCCATATCAAAAAATACAGCTTTGATAGGAACGACTTCGTGGAGAATGCAAGATATTTTTTCTTCATTAAGTTGGCGTACTTTTTCCATGTAGGGTATGACTGTCTGGTCGGTTTCCCATCGGAAAAGTGCTAGGTCAGAATACGGTGAAGAAGAAGTATCAGCCTGCTGCAGTTCCGTGCCAAAATATTTTTTAAAACGAGAATCGCAGATAACTTGATATTTTGGCATAGGTCGCGCTCACCTTAAAGTAAAAAAAACAATCTACAGTTTTGTGGAGATGCTTTCAAGAAGTGTCGCGTAAACCTTTCACAAGAGGACGGAGCGGGCAAAGGTAGATACTTTGACCGAAATGAAGCTCAGAAAAATAGGTGTGATACAATCTGCTAAAACGTGACCCCGCTCCCGATCCTCAGTAAGTTTACTTGACGTTTAACCTATTTAGGCTTCTTTGTGGAAATTATTTGTACTTGTCAACAACAATTAGTTCCACTTATATTCCCGATTTGTAGTCTTCAAGCTGGTTTTGGATTTGCAAAACTCAGTTCCCTCTATACTTTTTTTCTAAATAAGTCTTGAGCCAATCATAGCAGAATTGCGCAGCTGGGCCTGCATTCCTTTTTTTCAGGCGGCAGATAGATATCTCACAGGTGATATCTTGCGGCGCTGTAATCGCTTTAATAGCGTTATTTTTGCCCATGGTATCGTTGGCAAGGGCTCTAGGTAGAAAGACAGCACCTACTTTCGATTCTGCAAAGGTAGCTGCATCTAGGCAGTCCATCACAGTGGCGCGAATATTGATTTCATCCACTGTTTTATGAAATGCTGATTGAAGCCACGACTGTAATAGAGCTCTATGATCAAAGTAGGAAATATAGGGAAGCTTGGCAAAATATTCACGGTCAAATTGATAAGGTCCCAGGTCATCCAAAAGTTCTGTATGGCAAACTAGATCGAGCTTCTCATGAAATACTACTTCCTGACTGATTTGATGTGTTGTTGCTGCTATATCAGCAAAGGCAATATCAAGTTTACCCTGCTGTAGCATAGGGTAGATCTGAGCCACAAGGCCTGTTCTTAGTTCTAAGGTGATCTGCTGGTGGAGCTCTGCAAACTTGGCCGCTGCCGCAACCAGGGCTTGTTTACCAAAGGTGATTGGCAGGCCTATTCGTACTTTGCCTCGTGGTTCGTGGTCTTGCTGAGAGATCTCCCGTAATGCGCTTTCCAAATCCTCTAACCGGCGCGAGCACTCCTTATATAAGATCTCAGCTTCGTTGGTGGGAATGATACGCCGATTGATACGGTCAAAAAGTGTAATATTCAGGGTTTCTTCAAGGGATTTGATTTGTTGGCTAACACCTGACTGGGTCAGGTGAAGCTCTTTTGCAGCGTGGGTCATGCTGCGTGTACGATAAACAACAAGGAAGATGCGAAGGTAATTCAGATTGAGATGGTTTAAAAGGCTCATAAAGTAATTCTATAATAAGAGAAACAGCAACTATGGAGCATATAAATTGGCCTCTGTGCGGATGCAATAGTAAAAGTGGGCAGCATCCAAAGCGTCTACCCAAATTGTATCATTTGTATAGTCATAATGTGCAGCGATATGCTTGCGATCAATGGCATCAAGGATGGTATCGGGATCTAGTTCGTAAAGGCTTGCCATCCCATCAATAGAAAGCTTTTTACCAGCATAGAGGTTAGGGTCGTGTCCCAGTTCATGAAGGGCAATACGGAAGGAAGCTTTGTCAACTTGAGGCATCGAGCGTCTCCTAAGAATTCATTATTCGGTACTCTTTTATTGTAGATATCTTTTTTGGAAATGGAACGGGTAAAGCTTGCAGTGTAAGGGCTTGCCCTAAATCACTGCGGTCATCATGAACTTATCTATGGAGCCCACTCTTAACGGATAGTATCTTCCACTGATTTGTGGGGGTGGAATAGAGAACGAGGTATTTCAGGAAAAAGGGTATTTGCTAGTAAGCCATTTCCTAGTAATTCGTATAGGACGGTTTCATGGTAAATCACGTCATGATCGCCAAGGTGCTTACGGGCTAAGATCCAAAATGGAGATTGCGTCTCCATATAAACATTTTCATCATCAATCAATTCGGCAGCGACAAACACAGGGTTAAAGTGTGTGGCTTTTTGGGGGTTAGCCAGAAATTTTTCTTTATCCTCGGCGCTGGCGTGGGGAACCTCTAGGCAGAGAGTCGTTCTTCCATGTTTGGTGTTTATCACCACAGGCGTACCTCCAATATCCTTCCCAGAATTGGGGACTTGGCCTAGGGTATTGACAGGGCGCTGATACAGCTTGCGAAGTAATTCTAAGGAATTTTCAATGCTAAAATAGTTACTTACGGTTTCGGGATAGCATTGAAATACTTCGATCTGTAGTCGCCAAAGTTCTCGAACTTCAGAGCTTTGTTGCTCGATAAACTCATATGGTTCCGCAGGGGGGGGAACACAAATCTGCTCTCTTAAGTGTTTTGCCATTTTATTAGCCTTGGCAAGGTTACTTTCCTTTAATGCAGCTCTTATATTTTTGATGACCCCCAATACCAGTTGATGCTGCGCAAGAAAGGCCCTGGTCGCTTGTAGGGTACTTTCGTTAGTTCCCATAATATTATCGATATTACGAATAAACAGGGAGTGACAGGGCGGAAAATATTTTTTTACGTCAGGAATGAGTTTTGCCAGAGTTCCATGCCCCGCTGGGACAGGAGAAAGCTGTTCGTGTTCGTTGCGAAAGGGAGAGCCATTCAAATGAAAACGGATCGTGGAGAGTTTAGGGCCCTGCTCCAAAAATAGCGGAGCACCTTCCTTTGGCACAGACTCAATATGCAAATTGGCAGCAAATTTTTCGGCCTTTCCAGGGGGCACGATATAGACTTCTCCTGCGATGCCCTCAATCGAGGCATTTTCCTGGTGCTTAGCATTAAGATAGCTAGTGTTGTCATGACGACATGGTTGCACTGCTTTTGGTTTTTGCAAGGCTTTGCGAATGTCATCAGCCTTTTCTAGGCAGACACGAGCCGATTTCAGCATAGAATCTTTGACGATCGGAGGTAGGCACCAACCGGCTAAGCCCTTTAGCTTTAGATGCTTTAGTTCGATCTCAACTTGCTCGGTATCGTTGGTTTCTATGCTTGCTAAAAATGGGTTGAGGCTTTTAAAGTATCGGGTAGCAGCTCCTGCAGAAGGGGTAAAACTGACATATCCGCTGGGGTCTGGCCATAAGTCCTTAGATAAAAATACCTGAGGAAGAATACCTCCATTATCAATGCGACAGGTATCATGAATGGCTATTGATGATTTAACTTGGTGGGAAAGACTTTGTAAAATCCGAGTCTGATGTAATATGATTTCATGGGGATTAAGACCGAGAGATCGTAGCTCTTCCACGTTCAATTCTTCATTGCTAATCATTTGCTAACACCTTGATGTTGATATCGCCAAATACTTAAAGACCGACGCGCCATATCTCTAACACGTTTAGAGTCATCCTGTACCATAGCTTTTAAGTAGGGCTCGACAAGTTCGCTGCTTGGAAAGTTTGCTAGGGCGCTACAAACTTCGCTTTTGGCCCACGAATTTAGGGTATTATGAGTGAGCCTCGGCAAAAGGTCTAGTGCGCAGTTTTTGTCCATGGAGACTAATCGTTCCAGAATAACTTTCAGGGTTTTAGGTCGCCATTGGGTGATGTTATCCAGGTTTGCTATTGCTTTAAGCTGATCGATTTTAAATTTGTTAAAGACTCGCCATTGAATGGGTTCCGGCAGTCTGCGAAGCTGGTTGAGAGCTGGGGGATTCGCACTCAAGGTATGAGCCAGTTTTCCAGCGATGATATCGAAACCTAGATGGCTTAACCGTAAAATTTTTTGTTGACCAACTTGTTCCTCATAAAGAAGTTGTAAATTTTGTAATTTACTGATGTGTGCAGCGTTGAGTATGGGGATTAGCTTGCTTAGCTCTTTTAGACTACGTCCTTGCCAACCGACTGCTTCGAGAATAGAAAAAAAGAAACTAACTCTAGAAAATTCCATGCGTTCTTTTTTTTGAAACCTCTCCTGTTCAAAAAGATCACGCAAACGATAAAGGTCTATCATCCAGGGGGTTACTTTCAGCTCTTCATTGAGATTGGTGAGGATTTCATTCATAAGGTGGACTAATTCGCTGGAAAAAATGTAGGTGGAATCGTCCTTGCTCGAAAGCTCTGCCACCGAGCTTAAAAATTGCAGAAGACTGCTCCCAAAACCAATGTCAGCTCTCAAAGACTGGTCTGAATCTGCAGTAACACAAGCTATTAAGATATGTCGCAAAAAATCTCGATCATAACGTTCGGTATTCCAGTCTTTTTCCACGGGGAAATAACTTTGCAAAAGTTCAATACAAACCTCAACAATCTCATAAGATTGTTGACTTGCTAAGTTGTATTCTGTTGTAGAAAAATCGACAGCAAGCTCTAAAAGAGCAGAAGAGTGTACCCATGATTGATGACGAAAAAATATATAACCCAAATCTATTTGAATAACTTTTATTAAACCTAAAGGTAGTGTTTGCTGTGAGCTTTCTAGCTGAACTCTTATCATTTGAAAAATTTTCGAAATCAGGTCTTGGCATCGATGTTCCTTGAGAAATTTTGCTTTGCCATACATTTCGTTGATCATATATCCTATTACCTCTGTAGAATCTAATATATAAAATACTAGCAGATTTAATACTATTTTTGGAATCATTCAAATTGATTCGTCCATATTTATTTAGGCATCTGTGACAACTGCCGACACGATGATTAGAATCCTACATATAATGTGAGCAAAGACGAAACTATTACAAATTTATTAATGAATTAGGTCAGTACGGTTGATGCAAAGAGATCCTAAAAATCTGGCAAAACTTCTACTATCTATTGGTTTTGTAAAAGACGAAAATAGGATAAACTCCTATTCATTTCAAAATGATGTAGAAGCAGCTCTTGATAAACCCTGGCTTATTAATCGTTGGGTCATTACCAGTTCCCACGGTAAGTGGGAGACAGAACAAATTGATATTTGCACCGCAATCGAAACACTTGGTAACAGACTTGATCAAGCGTTTAAGGCTGTTTATGGTCCTAGTACCAAACTGGAACTTATTCCTGCTTTAAACTATGGAGTTTGGGTACTGGTGGAGCTTTTACAGACACAGCCAAAACAAGGCGAATTTCCCAATGGAACTATCGGATTTCATTTTAATTTAACCAGTGAGGGAGATAGCTTATGCTTACATTTTTCTAAGCATTTTATTATTGGATATGCTCCCCCTCATTTCTTAGTGGAAACATCTTTTATATTTTTAAAATGCCTGAACTTCACCCACGAAAAAATAACGTATAAAAGAGGGATCTTTGAAAGTAGAGTAGATTTTGTTGACTTCTTGTTACACAACATAGATCGCCATGACAAACTTTCTAAACTTAGGGAGCAGGCTGTTGATTTAGGGAATTCATTAAAGGAAGGAATAAAAACCCATCTGAAGTCGAGGTTTAATGGTCGTCACTGGCAGATAACAGCTACAAATCTGGATAGTAGTCTTTTTGAGTTTGATGTGCCTCCTATAGAAATAGTTGAATCAAGAGAACTGGGAATAAAATTTCATAAGATTGACGGTCTCATATTGAATAATAAAATCTCAGAAGCAAAGCAGCTTTGTCATGCAGCATTAGAAGAAGAAGGAGACTCGCTCTTTCTTCTCAGGAGAATAAGTATCATCGCTTTAGCTGAAGAAAAGCCCATTTCAGAGTCTTTACTTAGCAGAATGTTATCTATTGATAGCGAAAATCTTTTGTTTCTATCCATAGCTAGCTATAGTGCAATGAAAGAGAATAGGACTAAAAATCAATTAAAATATTTATCAAAAATGGGCCAGTTATTAAATGAAGAATTGACAAATTTTGATGAATTGCAAACCATGGATATGGTCTTGCCAGAGTTATTGGGCGATGGCTGGGCTCCTGTAGATCTCCAAACAGCTCAAACCTGTTACCAGCGAGTTGTGCAAAAGCGAGGTGATGTACCACGGGTTCTAAGAAAGTTGGTAAGCATCGCGCGGGAGAGACAGGATATTAATGGCGAAATTCAGCTGTTGAGCCGACTAGTTGAGGTTGATACTGATAAGAATCTCGTAGCTGAAAATTATATGAGACTTGCCAATCTTTATCAAAGCAACGATATAAGGCTTGCAGCAGAGAATGCCCTTAGTGCTTGGAAGCTTGATCCTACGAATACCAATTATGCAGAATTTGCCGCATATGGTTTAGTG
Source organism: Pseudobacteriovorax sp. (assembly GCA_050293845.1). Lineage (GTDB taxonomy): Bacteria > Bdellovibrionota_B > Oligoflexia > Oligoflexales > Oligoflexaceae > DT-89. The sequence goes on from JBNKNM010000092.1 coordinate 19,563, forward strand.
CAAAGTAAAGATTTTGAAAAGGCTGTGCGCGTTCTCGATGATTGTCGTAAATTTATTGATTCTGTTGCGGATAATCAGAAAAAAATAAATCTGGAATTAGCCATTGCCAGAATTTGGTTCACTTTTTTAAAAAGGAAAGATCTGGCAAAACTTAGGATCGAGCATGCTTTATTGCTCATGCCAGACGATTTGGAAAATTTAAAGCGCTGCGAAGATATTAGCTTAGAGTTTGGCGAGGAATCATTACTCGTTGATATTCGTCAGAGAATATTCCATCAGGCCCTCCGCATTAGAAATAAAACTGAAGTTTTTCGCGTTGTGGATCACCTTCTCAAACATTATAAAACTCAAGCGAATATGGATGCTCAAATTGTCAAAATTTATGAAAAATTAATCCAACACTATCTCATCAGTCATGAGGAACTTTACGGCCTATTATCTTTGAAAAAAGTGAGTATCGATTGGACAAGATTGGTTGAAAATATTGAAAATCATGTAGATGCAGAAAAAGACATCGATAAACAACCTTATCTCATATTTATGGGAGAAGTTTCGCAAT
>JBNKNM010000093.1:0-14045 GCA_050293845.1 Pseudobacteriovorax sp.
TCCCCGTAATGTCATGGAAGCCATGGCAAAGGATCTATTAAGCTACGAGCAAGCGATTTGCTATGGTCGTATGGGGGTGTCAACTCAGCGTCATGGAGCCTTATGCCAATGGCTGATCAATATCATTAATATTCTGTCAGGTAACTTTGATCGACCTGGTGGGGTTCTCTTTACGACTCCTGCAATAGATCTGCTGCCATTCTTGGGCAACGGACGGAAACAATTTGATAAGAGGCGTTCACGGGTGCGGCAATTACCAGATTTTGAAGGGGAATATCCTTCAGCAACCCTGGCTGATGAAATCCTAACTCCCGGTGAGGGTCAGGTTAAAGCCCTGCTGACGGTTGCAGGAAATCCGCTCATTTCTTTGCCAAATGGTAATAAAATGAGGAAAGCATTGCACCAGCTCGACCTCTTTGTGGCTATCGATTTTTATGTTAATGAATCAACTAACTATGCCGATTACATCCTTCCCCCAGTGAGTCCCTTGGAGCGTTCCCACTACGATTTGGCTTTTAACCATCTTGCCATCAAAAATGTGGCACGATTTTCCCTTCCTGTATTCAAAAAGAAAGCCGGAGACTATGAGGACTTTGACATTCTGTTAGAGCTAGCTTTGCGGATCGGGAAGGGGAGCTTTATGGATCGGTTTAAGAAAAATAGTAAGCTTAAGGTCTTACAAACCATCGGCGTATCGCGCACCATAGATCTTATGTTACGCCGAGGACCGCGCAAACAGACCTTGAAAGGCCTCCTCGCAAATCCCAACGGCATAGATTTTGGCTTTTTAGAATCCACTGGTTCTAGCAAGCTCAAAACTTCAGATAAGAAAATTCACTTGGTACCGGAGGAGTTTGCAAGCGGGTTCAAGAATCTGATGAGCGAGCTAGGGCAGGTGCCGGAGCCTAACACATTAAAGTTAATCGGCAGGCGTAATCTGCGCACCAACAATTCTTGGATGCATAACTGCAAGGGACTGCACATAAAAAAGGGAAGTTTTTACTTTCAAATCAACCCTAAAGATGCCGAAACTTTTGGTGTCCAGACTGGTGATCAAGTGAATTTAAAGAATGAAATTGGGCAAATCTCTGGACCGGTGAAGGTTTCGGATCGCATCTCTCCCGGGGTTGTTAGCGTACCTCATGGCTGGGGCCAGAACCATCGTGATAATCGTCTACAGCATGCAGCTACGCTTGCCGGAGCTAGCATCAATGACATTATTGATGATACTAGCATAGATGAAATATCGGGAAATGCCATTTTGAATGGGCAAAGAGTATCCCTTGTCGTAGAGCAGCAGGGATCTACCCCCTCATAAAGATTTGAAATACTCTACAGAATTTTCCGCTTTGATTTACCTATCCTGTTCTTGCTGGCGTAATTTTTTTTGGCGCCGTTTCCATATCTTACGAGCTAGCATCTGCATATTGGGTGCTTTATCGCTTTCATCAATAATATCTGTGCCAAGAAGGTTTTCAAAAATATCTTCAAGTGTCACAATACCTTCAAAGCCTCCGTGCTCATCGATAATGGTGACGATCTGCTCACGGGTCCGCAAGAATCGTTCAAAGGTTTGGGAGATATTCAAGGTTTCAGGCAATGCCCGAATTGGTCTCATGAGACTCTTTAACGGTTGGTTTAGATGTCCATGAACCATGGCGTCTAGCAGATCAGTTCGCAGGACGAAACCAACCATGTTCTCGGGACTATCTTCATATAAAGGGATGCGAGAAAATTTTTCAGCCTTGTACTTCTCAAAAAACTCCTGAATCGAAAGGGAAGCTTTCACGTAAAAAACAACAGTCCTAGGTGTGGTGATGCGTTTTACAGGAACCTTATGAAAACGGAAAAGGTTCTTGATGATCAACTTCTCTTGATCCAGTAGAAGTCCCTCTTGGGAGCTAAGCTCGGCCATGGCGGCAAACTCCTCTCGATTAAATCCCTTCAAAGAGGGCCCGTTACTAAGATGACGGGTTATTAAGGCCGAGAGCTTTACGAAGGGGTAAAACACGATGACCATATTTTTTAAAGCTAGTGATGTCATAGGAGCTAGTTCACGCCAGTAGTGAGCTCCAATAGTTTTAGGAATAATTTCCGAGAATACTAATATCAAAAGGGTGAGGACTACGGAAATTAAACCGACAAAATCACTCCCGAAGACAGATGCGGCCTGGGCACCTGAGCCAGCGGCACCGACAGTATGGGCGATGGTATTGAGTGTTAAAATGGCGGCGAGTGGTGCGTTAATATCATCCTTTAGTTTTTTCAGGCGAAGGGCAAGCTTGCGGCGACCTTGCTCTTCCAGCAGAGTAATGTAAGATGGAGGAATACTGAGGAGCACTGCTTCTGCTATTGAGCAGAGGAAAGAGAAACCAAGGGCAAGCATCAGATAGAACAACAGCAATATCATTTTTTTAAGAATCCAGTTTTAAAGCAGAAAGATAGACCACAGTATATGGATATCATTTAGCCTTTCTGGGATCAATTGCTAACAACAGCCCTGTGTTGCCCATGTTTTCATTAGTTTCTTAGCCAGTTATGAGGATGTCTTTCGATATTATAGGGCTGCATTTGAAGGCCTCGGTTTTAACAAAGTGTATTCGCTCCATTTTATAGGACTATAAGGCTTTCATGAGCAACCCTTTGTCAGTTTGGAAATATTCATTAGCTTACGCATTAATGCTTTCAGGTAGTTCGCTATTCGTTCTTGTTGCAGGGATCATCGGCGCCGATATGGCACCAAGAGGTGAACTAGCAACACTTCCTATAGCGCTTATGATTGTAGGATTAGCTTCCGCTACAATTCCAACGGCTAAGCTCATGGGTCTATTTAGCCGTAAACCGGTTTTCATAGGCAGTGGTGTGATCTCCGTAGCTGCGGCTTTGTTGGCCGCCTTTTCATTGGAACAAGAAAATTTCTACATGTTTTGTATTGCGGCTCTACTAGTGGGAGGCGCATCAGCAGCTGTTCAACAGTATCGATTCGCGGCTATTGAAAGCGTACAATCACCTGAATTAGTAGCAAAAGCGGCTAGTTCTGTCCTTGTTGGTGGAATCTTAGCTGCCTGGATCGGGCCTGAGTTATCGACCCTTGGAAAAAATCTTCTCCATCAAGATTTTTCGGGATCATTCTTGGTTCTTAGTTTGGTATATGTCTGTGGTTTGGTTGTATTGGCTTTCACTCGGAATCCAGGGGGACTATCTTTTTCCTCTGAACAAGATCAATTGATGCGACCCTGGAATATTCTTTTAAAACAGAATAATCTACTAATAGCAATGCTAGTTGCTGTGGTGGCCTATGGTGTCATGAGTTTTATTATGACAGCAACACCACTGAGTATGCATAATCATTTCCATCATAGTCTTGGCGAAACTAAGCTAGTTATCCAATCTCATGTAGCTGCCATGTATTTGCCATCATTGATTTCAGGATTCTTGATCGCGCGATTGGGATACTTTAAAATGATGGTGCTTGGATTTTCCGCATTTTTAGTTTGTTTAATTATCGCTTATGAAAATCCTTCTTTTTGGGGATTTTGGCTAGCGCTGGTTCTCCTAGGAGTTGGCTGGAATTTTCTATATATCTCGGCTACAGCACTGCTAACTACTGCTTATTATCCAAGTGAGCGATTTCGCGTGCAAGGGGCAAACGATATGCTTGTCTTTACTATGCAGGCCATTGCTTCTTTAAGTTCAGGATGGTTGCTTTTTAGATTTGATTGGCAGGGAATTCTGGTATTAAGCTTGCTTCCCATTATGGTCGCTGTCGTGATCATAGTTCGCATTAGAGATAGTGCCCGTTGCCGAGCCAAATAAATTTTTCTGTATATATCCGATAAGCTCTGCAAGTCCCAAGTAGCGATCTTGAGTTTTCGGGTCGGTTGGTTATGGGAGTGTCCGCAAATCCACTCTAAAAATACAAGATGGGAAGGAGACTCTCCTTCCCTTTCTTACTTCTTAGTTAAGCTGCTATGCAGAAGAGAAATATATACATCTGGCTTAATAAATCCCTTCCCCCAACCTTCATCAAAAGACTTGTTCGGCTGCGCTTTGATAATTTCATCAAGGCTTTTATTGCTTTTAAGCATGGACGCAATATTATCCCGAGATTTCTTAAGCATCTCTAAATAGCTTATCAACTCTTTCTTATGCGAAAGGGCTCCATGGCCTGGTATGATTTTAGTTTTATTATTAGCGATTGTCAGAGCTTTTTCAATAGCCTTAATGAGGCCGTTCACTGACCCTCCCGAGCTGACATCGATAAAGGGATAATTCCCGTTAAAGTAGGTGTCACCCATGTGCAGAATGTTGGATTTTTTGAAGTAAACAATGGAATCCCCGTCTGTATGAGCATGCTCTACATGGAATATTTCTACATCTTCCCCGTTCAGATAGAAGTTGATTTCGGAATCAAAAGTAATCACAGGTAGTGCATCAGTGGGCGATGCGGGAACTTTCTTTTGGAAAAGTCCAATAAACTGCTCAGTGCTCATGCGCTTGCGGACATTCTCATGAGCGACAATCACAGACCCTTTCTTGGCCATTTCTTCATTTCCACCTGTATGGTCTTCATGCCAGTGGGTATTAAAGACATACTTAACCGGCTGCTTTGTGAGAGATTTTATGGCTTCAGAGATTTTTTTACTCATGGGAGCATATTGATCATCGATTACAAAGACACCATCTGGTCCGTAGGAAACTCCTAGGTTTCCCCCAGCACCTTTTAGCATGGCGATATTTGAGCTAACTTTTTCGACTTCAATTTTTACCTTGCTGAAATCCTGGCCCTGCCCCCACGCAATGGAAGACATTAAAAGCGTCGCAGCAACTCCTCGAACAAACATATTTTCTCCTCCGTTTTTGGAAAGCTGCCTAAAAGTGACACCCTAGCAATATGGTATAGGATAACCTTCCCACATACCATTACCCCTTTAACTTTCCATTAGGTTATGAATGGCAAAGCTAATGGCATCCTACCCGATAGTCAACTTTTAATGCCTAGGATTCTTTTAGGATGAATCCATCGAAGGTGATAAGACGGAATCCCAGGGGGAGGAAGCGTATAAGGGTGGCTGATATTTGGTACAACAAACTGAAAGTAGATCAAGTTAACTACAAAAGTATAGAAATCCGCAGGCAATAATAAGTGCTACAGCAAATAGGGATTGCTGCGAGAGAAGCCCTAGCTGGGCTCACCTACTTTGTCAGATTCCGGCTACAAGTTTTATAGCCTGAACTATGATTGTGTTTCAGGAGCAGGAAGCCTTTTACCATGTTCCCACCATTCTTTTTGTCCGCTTGCATAAGTCACAGCTGGTCCGCCGACTCTATGGCGTACTCCATTAAAAAACCAGCATTCAGCAAATCCTGCTTCAATGGAAGCTGGTCCATCTGTGCGGTGTAATATTTTATTAGAATCCAGTTCGTTAGAGCTGGTTCCATCTTTGTAATAGTAGATATCGTCCATGTTGTTCCTTTTTTAATACTACAGTGTTAGTCAAAGATGTCATGCAGATATATCTTAGGTGAAGGAAGTAAGTAAATACTCAGAGGGAAAAATACAACCCTAAATATTTGAAGAGGATTATGAATACTGACTTTTCTAACATATAAATAACCTAGATAAACTAATTAATTTGGGGTGACTAAAACTTCAGGGTCCATTACTTTGGATAGGATATTAATCTCCATGAGCTTCAAGACTAATGAAAACAAAGTGACAAAAATCCGCAAGTTTTTATTAGTATTTTTTTTATTCTAGTCATCTTCAGTATTGAATATTGAAGATAATTTTGATGCTTACACAATGGCATGGGGGGGTGTCAGATTTGGAATTTAAATTAGGCTAGTGGCTTTATGTCACACTTCATCTATTTTTTTGCTTAGTTTAGAGGGGAGGCAAAATAATGGCAAGGTATGGGATAGATTCTCAATTATTTCGTAACATCTTACTGATCTTGGTTTTGAGCATAAGTCATCAATTGTTAGGAGCTAGCTCTGGGTATGCAACACGATATTGGGATTGCTGTAAACCCCACTGTGGATGGACAGCAAACACTGATGCAAGACCTGTTAGTACCTGTGATATCAATAATCAAAGTAATCATGAGAACTTTGATATTCCATCTAGCTGTGATGGTGGGCAAGGATTTACTTGCTACAACATGGCTCCCTGGGCAGTTAGTTCAGAACTTTCCTATGGTTTTGCAGCAGTGCCGGCAACAGGTAATATTTGTGGACTCTGCTATGAATTGACTTTTACAGGACAGGGGCATTATGGCAATGACCCTGGGTCGCAGCGGCTGCTCAATAAGAAGATGATTATCCAGGCTACAAACATTGGCTGGGACGTCAATGGTGGACAGTTTGATCTACTAATTCCTGGGGGAGGTGTAGGAGCTTTCAATGGCTGTAGTCGTCAGTGGCAGGTATCGGAAAGTGATCTTGGCGAAAAATATGGGGGATTCCTGGCAGCATGCAAAAAGAAGCTAGGGTATAATGCTGAATTATCTGCATATAAAAATTGCGTGCAGAATTTTTGCGAAAAAGTTTTTACGAAAACCGGTAGAGAAGACCTCATGAATGGCTGTATGTGGTTTGTCAATTGGTTTGAAGCGGCTGACAACCCCAATCTAAGCTACCGACCTGTTTCATGCCCGCAAGAACTTATCGATATTTCGCGCATGGAAGGAAGGTTCGTTCCCTAAATATTTTCCTAGGGATGGCTGTTGCCTTTTTTAAAGTAGGCACTTAAGTATATGTGCAAAAAGCGAGTTTATTTTCTCAGTTTAAGAGCAGCATAAATATACAAAAATATTTGTGTATTTATGCTATAGTGGAAATTATTGAGAAAATTAACTATAAATATAAGTTGATTACATAAATTATGAGTATACAGAAATAAGCATCATTTGCATTAGAAATCACATGGTATGTATACAAAAATAGTTCCGATCTAAAGTTTTTTGGTGAGACGCCGATATAGTACCAGGAATTTTGGAGAAATTTACAAGTTTGCTGTTTCTTTATAAAAAATAATCTTGTTATTATTAGAGGTTAAAAGTAACTCAGCACAACTTCTTCATATTCAAAATTTACCAGGATATTTGATTTCTGTATGATGGACTGCTTTCCCTATATCGTTCACTCGTTTATAGCACAGGATCATATTTTCTGCTCTGAAATCTTGTAGCTTGGCATATCAATTATCATAGTCCTTAAAGGACCTTAGTTACTAGTTACAGAAGTTAGTCAAAAAACTCTTCTCTTAAGCTAGTGTGCAAGGTTGTTAATAGATATCGCGTGTCGAGAATAAAAGGGTCTGATTATTTGAGAACCATTAAAGGGGGCGGGTATAACTTATGAATATCAGATGGGGATGGAAAAGTTTATTTCTCATGATGCTGCTAGGTTGCAGTATCCATGTTGGTAATCCTAAAGAGTTTGAAGGGGGAAACACAAAGGTTTCACCTCAGCTTTCCTTGATTCTTTCAGGTTCTGGATTCGAAACAGAAGAAGGGCTACAGCTTGTTCTATCAAAGATAAGGCTAAGATCTTCCCACAGTATCAATGATGATATTGAATTTAGTGGTACGCCTCATTTTGAGACTAGCGTTACAAAAGCTAATAAATGGACGAGCTATCTCATTCAAAAGGAGGCTCTCGCTGAGGGTCACTATAGTGAAATTGAGATGATATTTAAGGATGCTCATGCTGGGTCTTATATCACAAGCGAGCAAACGTATCCAGTGAATGTAGAAGGTAATCAAAAAATATTTAGTATAGCAGCCGATATTGAAACCCAGAAGGGGGTCCATACCTCACTTTACATATCCTTTGATAAGAATGAAGTTCTCATACCACAAGGAGGAGAAGATTCTGTTACCAGTTATGCCCTTAAAAACAACTTTGTAACTAGTGAAGTCAAGTTTGATGAACTTCTTGATGATGAAGAGGAGAAGTCCTTTGTCGATGACGTTTCTTCAACAGCAGAATTTCCTCTTGAAACTGGTCGTCTCCTTCATTACGATGGTACCAATTTGAATTCTATTTTTACCGACGAGGGCTGCACTATTCCCGCTGTTAATGATGGAGACACTGTCGCTTGTTGGAGAGAATTGACAGGCAATATGTTTGGATTGGTCCAAGATGATCGGAATAGAAGAGCTACACTGCGCTTAGCTGATATAGGGTCTTTACCTACCATTGAATTTGATGGTACAGATGATCAATACTATGCTGGCGTAAAAGGCATATTCTTCAGTTCACATTCCATTGTCTTTGTTGGAAGGTTTCTGGATACCAGGGATCAGGTTTTCTTTAGCATTGGCAACCTTGGAGAAAATAGAAGTACCGCAGCTGGTATTGGAACAGGCAATATAGGTTTCTCTTTTGACGGTAGCAATAATATTTATTACTCTCCCATGCCTATAGGAAAACCAACGATTTTGATATTTACCTATAATGGAACAGACACGGCAAACATGTCTCGCAAGGCTTACGTGAATGGGGTAGAACAATCCGTTTCCTCAACATTAGGAAACGGTGGATTTCTTAATATTCCTGATGACTCGGTATTTAACTTAGGTAACTGGAATCCTATCGAGGACTTCCGCTTCAATGGGCATTTATCAGAATTTATTCTTTATAACCGTAGTTTTTCCAGTGAGGAGATTGAAGATATAAGCCTTTACCTTAAAAATAAGTATCAGATTCCTTAGCCGATCAAGGAAAAGGGGCAACTGTAATGCCCCGGTATATTTCCTAATCGACGTTGCTTTTTTTCTTTAACGGAGCCTCCAGTAGCTGCTCCCATCACAATTATCGCTATGAGCGAAGTTATCGATAATCTTAGCGATCTGGCCGCTCGTATGGGAAGATGCTGGTCGATCACCATTGGATTCGCATACTCTACCTACAAGCGGGAAGCAGCTTCCTAGTTATCTTCGACAGTGACAACCACAGGGTAATGGTCCGAAGGATAACGAGTACCACTGTGATTTCGATCGATCAAAGCATCTACAATAGTTGTGTTAGCCGACAACCAAATCATATCTATTGGTCTTCCTGATGTTGTTCCTTGAAAATTATGGTAGGTTGCTTCATTTCCGGTGGGAGTGGGCTGAATCGTACGGTATCCGTCTTTTAGTGGAATTGAGTAGTTGTCGGTCTCGCTGAGAATTTGGTATGCAGATGCAGTCTCGTTGAAATTGAAGTCTCCCAATAGGAGAACATGGTTAAAATTACCCATGGTATCGATTTGTCTCCGTATTAGCTTCGCTGACTCGACTCTAGCTTTTCTTCCTAGATGGTCAAAGTGAGTATTTAGAACTAACCAGCGCTCTCCCGTTTCCAAATGCTCCAACTGCAACCAACTAGCAATTCGGGGTAGGGAGGCATCCCAGCCGCGACTTCCTACCATATCAGGAGTCTCACTTAGCCAAAATGTTCCGCGATTGAGCTCTGTGAATTTTGAATTCTTAAATAATATAGTGCAGCGCTCTCCTCTATTTGAGCCATCATCGCGACCAACTCCATAAACACCGTAATCGGATAGCCGATTTGATATATAATTTTGTTGGGAAGTAATCACCTCCTGCATACCTAGTATGTCAGGAGAATGGGCATGGATAGTGTCCATCAGCAAGGATCGACGCCAGAACCATGAATTGAAACCATCCGCAGCGCTTCCATAGCGAATATTAAAAGTCATAATTGTTGTATCTGCGAGTAAGTTGGCTGAGCTTAAAATGGTAGCAAGTAATATTCCCTTGAGATATCTAGGCATAATAACTTTTCCTTGTATATATATTGATTTGGGATAGTTATAGCAAGTTTTTGTAAAAAGCACATGTTGGCATCTAAAATTTTGGTTAAAGAAAACTCTATTCTAGTGTTGATGCAAAGTTGTTCCATTAGCGTACGATGTGACTTCCCTAGTGTTGATGCAAAGTTGTTCCATTAGCGTACGATGTGACTTCCGATTGTAAACTCTGCATGAGAAAGGTTGTGAGTGGGGTTAGGTCTTGTTCAGTATGTAGAATTTTCAGCTGACTCATATGATAACGCAGGTAGGGTTGAATTTTTTGAAATGGGGAAAATCTCCCAAGATAAGTGTGGTTGCTTAGATTTCTCAAAGGCTGAGGTATACTTTTGAGACTTATAGCTTTCTGATAAGGGCCATGGAGGGGCCAATCGCTACTATAAATAGCCTCATTTAGGCTAAATAGTCGGTGCGGCAGGTTAGTGTAAAGCAGCTGCTGGGGCTGCGGACTATTTAGTTCCGCGCCGTAATGACATTTATGGCAGTTATAATCGACAAACTGCTGAAAGCCAAGCTTTTCCTGCTCCGAAAGCTCCTCGCATTGCCCTTGCAAGTATCTATCCCAGGGGGCAGTACTAGATTGAAGAGTAGTTAGGAAGGAAGCAATGGCAACAGCCACAGCTTGTGCTCCCCCAAAGGGGGATAGAGATTCGCTGGTGGCACCTAGTTCTAACTTGTTATATAAAGGCCAAAAAACAGCACTTTCTAGGGAACTAGCTCTCCCGTTCCAAAATAATAGGCTATTTTTGCGTGATATATCCAGAAGGGGGCGGACACGGGGGCCGATGACGTCTGATTGTCGTGCTCTTGCCATTGCGCTGCCACTTCCAAACCCTAACTGGGGTTTATGACAGTCAGAACACGAGACTCTACTGTCAGCTGAAAGACCCTTGTTAAAGAATAGCTGCTGACCCCTATAGCAATCCCCTTGTGAAGCCTTATCCAAATCATGGCAGTAGCGCACATGATTTACATGTCTGGCTTTAAAAATTGTGCGATAGGAGTCTGGAATACATCCAAGCAACTGACTTGGTATCCATAACATTATTGTTATGCATCCCAAGACCGGATTAACTGCCCTTAAATAGTATTTTCTATAGACTTGGACCATAGATGAGTGGGAAGCTCCTATCTGTCTTATGGCTACCGCCGGGCAAGTGGTTTAATCTAGTTTATATCCCAGTTTTTTAGCCTCATTCTGTAACATGGCGGCTAAATCCGGTGCTCTTTTAAAAAGTATTTTATGTATACTTTTTGCTCTTTTGGGATTCTTTAAATACAAATAGGCAACTCCCAAATATTCGTAAGCTTGCCAGTAATTTGGAGCCAATTTTACGGCTACTTTATAAGCACGGATGGCTTGTTTGTATTTTTTTTGTTTCCTATATGCAAGGCCTAGTAAATTGTAGGCTCGGGGATTCTTTTTATTTTTAATGATCCGTCTGGCTTTTGTCTCTGCAGCTTTGAATTGTCCTGCGTCGATAAGGGCCTGAACTTCATCGGTAGTTATTGAGGGAGTCGGTTTCTCAACTTTTTTGGGAGGAGTAGGACTACCACCTCCTGCACCCAATAAAAAGAGGCTTAAGATAACTGTTAAAGGAGCTTTCATTATCCCTCAGATTGAAATAGTTTATTGTTTGTTAATAATAGCTTTGCTTTCTTGACAGCCTTTGTCTAGCAATTTCTTGGAAAGCCTCTATATTTATGTTAGCTGTGTTTACTGGTTGAACTGATTGGGAGAAATTCAGTGAAAATTTTTTTTGACTCGCAGGATCACCTAGGGCTGGCTAAGTTTGGTATCGATATTCCTTTAACGGATTCTAGAGTGTCTATCATAAGATCATTTCTAAATAAGATCGGCTGTGAGGCGCTCCCCATAGATCGCGTTGATTCGTATGTATCTTTAGATCCCCAATTGCTGTCGCTGGCCCATAGTCCTGAATATGTACAAGCTGTTTTCGGTGATACGTTAGACGTTGAAAAAACACTTTGCAAAACCTTTGAACTCTATGACGAAGCAGGAAAACCTAATCGTTATGACCCCAAAAAAGCAGTACTTCCCCTTGCTAGATTAGCCAAACACGCTTTACAGCAAGCAGCGGGAACCCTAGCAGCGGCTCGCTGGACTCAGCTAAATGGGGGAGGTGTATTCTATTTAGGAGGGGGGTTTCACCATGGTATGTCGTTTGGAGGACGAGGATTTTGCTATGTTAATGATATTGTTATCGCTGCTAATAAACTCTTAGAATCACCAGATATAAATCAAATTTGGGTCATCGATATCGATGCCCATAAAGGAGACGGCACAGCAGAACTTTGCCGCAACAATAGTGCGATCACTACATTGAGTATCCATATGGCTGAAGGGTGGCCTCTTGATAGTGCGGTAGACCATGCTTCTAGTAATCAAGCTCCTTGGTTTATTCCAAGCGACATAGATATTCCCATAAATGATAGTGAAAATGATCAGTATAATGATAAGTTAAGTCAAGGCTTGCACTCTTTGGAAAAAATGAATCAACCCGATTATATTATGGTTGTTCACGGAAGTGATCCCTATGAAAAAGATCAGCTACCCAGCTCAGGAAAACTAAATCTAACTTTAGATCAAATGCTGGAAAGGGATATGTTAGTTTATAAGTTTGCAAAGAAGTTCGATGTCCCCTTTCTTCACTTGTTAGCAGGAGGTTATGGGGTTTACGCCCATGAACCATATAATCATTTTTTCCATAAATTATCTGATATGGGTGAGCTAGATTAAAGTAATACTGTGGCGGGAGTCATGGGAGATTATAAATTCAAATCTATTTTTAAAAATGCTAATAATGGGAGATTTTAGAAAAAACTGATGAGGGAGGAATCAATTTCAGTTTTAAGTTTATAGCCTCTCATGACCAAGCGGCGCTTGAGATCAGAAATATGGGCCGCTCCCCAAGGGATAACAATATTATCATATTGCTGTTGCTTGGAATCAAAAACCTCCATAAGATGCTGGTTACGAAAGTGGATTAGGTCGCTTTCAATACGTTTTTGGCTTAGGTGCTTCAGGTCTTTTATATTCGACATTGTTAGTGAGCCATTTGCTATTCTTGCCACCGATTGAAGACTGATGCGGATGTCTACTGGCAATTCTGAGAAATCAATATCAGCGTTGACCGTATGGAAACTTTCAATAACCTTAAAGGTGAAGCTTTGGTGTTGATGTGACAAGTTTAACGATTCTGCAAGGTTGCGATAGTTTAAGGGGGTGGTGATGAGATTGGTGTTATCTGTAACTCCTTCTAATAGGACAATAGTTTTCAATTGCGGAATACTGTTGAGAGTTCTTTGGTAAAAGCTTTCGCTTGCTACATGAGCCATTCCCAAAAGATATACATTCTTTTCTCCTTTAGAGTATGTAAAGTGCTTCACTAGCAACTGCCCATCTACATAGTGAATGACCCCACGAGAGCTTTCCATCAGCATGAACAGGCTGTGAATGCCACCGGATATAAAAATCGAAAGTATCATGACCAAGGTAATTAAGGGGAGTCCTACAAAGAACCGGCTTGGGTTGAATGTAAATAAAGGGAAATCTTTCTTAAAAAAGAGGCCTAAAGGGTTTTTAGTATATTTAATCCGCCAATAGTGGTTGTGAATACAGATATTTAAAAAGACAAACTCCTCTGCTAACCAACCCTGGGAAGTGTATATATGAGGAAAAGTGACAAGAGGCCAAAAGGAAAAGATTTTCCAACATAGGGTCAATAAGAGAGGTAAGTACAGTTTTTTAGGAACTTCCTTGACAAGGTGGATCACTGGGACAAAAGGGATAAGAGACATAAACCGGAGCCATGGGAAAATATGGGAGATGTGAAGGTCATGTTCTATTTCCCATGCCATACTCAGGCCTAATCCAAAAAATATAATTCCTGTACATATGAAATTGACTAGGTAAAACTGATTTAATATATAGGGAATCACAAAAGCCTTTCTCAGAGGAATCTCAATATCTTTATCGTCATATTGTATTTATGTTAATCTATCATGATTTCATGGTAAAAAGTATATGGTTAGGCTATGGTAGCATAGTACGTTTTACTTTGAGGAGAATTACAATGGCTTTAAATATTGGCATCAGTCAAGAAAAAACATCTGAAATTTCAAAGGGTTTATCTAAGCTATTGGCCGAAACTTACACTTTATATTTAAAGACTCATAAATACCATTGGAATGTGACAGG
>JBNKNM010000093.1:14055-20105 GCA_050293845.1 Pseudobacteriovorax sp.
ATGTTTCAGACCCTACATACAATGTTTGAAACACAGTACAATTCTTTAGCCTTAGCTGTAGATGAAATTGCTGAGAGAATACGGGTCATGGGTGTTAAAGCGCCGGGGTCATACGTCGAGTTTGCAGAGCTGAGCCAGGTAAAGGATGACCCTTCTTCTGATGTAAATTCAGAAAGTATGATTAAAAACCTTTTGGCAGATCATGAGCAGGTAGTCCGATCTGCCAAGAACATCCTTCCGATTCTTGAGGGAGCTAACGATGAAGGAACAAATAGCCTCCTCGGTGCCAGGATTGAGTTTCATGAAAAAACGGCTTGGATGCTTAAAAGCTTACTGGGCTAATGTCCTTTTAGTTTCATTTGATCCCCCGCTAAGGGGGAGTATATTTACTTTGAAATAATCATTGGTATAGAGCTCCTTTTAGGAGCAGTCCTACTTTTTATTCGCTACCATTTCTCATCCAATTTTCATTTTCATTTTGGTATTGTTTGCCTAGGATTTAGAAGTTCCTTCTGAACTCTTTCTGATAGTCTATGCTTGAGGATTGGTATCGCTTAGAATCTCCTATTAACTTTGGTATACAATTAAGAAGGCCTGCGATTTACGTTAGGCCTTCTGTTTTTGCAAACATAATATTCGAGTGTAGTGCTAAGGGTATTTCATGATTAATTAGTTGCTTTGAGAGGTTGAATCGTGATTTTTTTGCTATTAAATGCGTAAATGAGTGTATTCGTTTCGTGCTTCGGCCGAAAAAAATCTTGGTTTTCGAATAGTTTGAGATTTGATATTAGATATTTCGCAAATGGATCGTATACTTCCAAATCAAAATGATCTTGTGCATATACATTCATGGTTTCGATAGCCCTTTCCGCTGACATGGCTGGTTGGTAGATTCTATCCATTAGCATAGCGGAATACGTGTCCGCAATAGCTACGATGCGGCTATAAAGATGGATGCCATTTCTGGGAGTTTCCTCTAGCCTTCCCGATTTTTGAAATGGATATCCGCTACCATTCATTCTTTCATGATGTTCTATAACAACTAGAGGGACAATAGGATCTATTTGAGCCCCTTCTGCAATGGCATTAGATACTTCTCTGAACCCAAGGGTAGTATGTGTTTTCATGACTGAATATTCGTAGTCAGTGAATTTGCCAGGTTTATTCAATATACAGTTTGGTATGTGTGCTTTTCCTACATCATGAAACAAGCCACATAGGGCAATTTTTTCCAGCTCTTCCTGAGTAAAATTTACTTTGGGATATTGCTTTGCGATTATTGCTGAAAACATGGCTACACTTGCGCTATGGTCATATAGGGTAGGGTCAATAGATATCATGCGACTAAGAGTACTCAAAGAGTGCTCGCTACTGAATAACTGACTGACAATCAATGAAACAGTTGCACTTGCTCTTTCGACAATTGGTTGATCGATACCACCTCTCATGATTACTTCGCTAGCTGTGCTAAGGTCGTGGAATAGCTCAAGAGTTTTTCTGTCGAGTCTCGGCTCCAGGTCAATAAGTTTCGCTATTTTACTGGTTCTGACAGAATTAATGATTTCCACGAAAGCATTAAAGTCTTCTGTCTTAACATAAACGTCGACATCAGCCTGCATTCTTTGTGTTGCATCCCAAACATTTAAAAGTAATTCTCTATTCATTTCCTCTGATCGGATATACTCTATCATTTCCCTTCCGACGCGAATAAATATATTAAAGTCAACTTTTTCCGCATCTAATAGATATTGGAAATGCTCAAGATTTACTGGGCGAAACCTCTTTAATGTGTCTGAAGATAGAGTAAAGACCTTACATCTTTCCCTAGTAGACTCTTTTATTACATATTTTTTTGGCACTATTTTAACCTCTAATTTTCGATAACCTCGAATTTCTATAGTCTCATTATTCGGCTATGCAAATGAAATTTATAACGATTGAGCTTTGTTATAGGTGTTGTTTTGTTAGCTTTAAATAACCTTTTGTTTTGACGGGTATAAAAAAATCAAGAGAAAATTTTTTTTGTTTTGTCATAAAGTTCATTCTTAGATTCTTTGACTTACATCTTTCTTGTTTTGCTATTTAGCAGAGAAATATATCAGTCGAAATTGCGAATAGTATTGAGATTACGGAAGAATATTAGAAATTAAAGTACTAATGATGTTAATCAAAATAAATTGCTGCTTAGACTGAATAATTCTTACCTATCAAAAAAGTTATCTGTTTGCCATTGATAATCGGTTTTTTAAGCGGATGCTTCAGAAACGAACTTTTTATGCTACAGGCTAGCTAGACTAAGTTAACCTTCTGGTAACTGATTGTGCATGATTTATCTAAAGCTCTCTAATTTAGACCACCATGGAAAACACGTTTCAAATTAAGTCAGTTGTTCTCTATCTTATCCCTAAGTGAAAATCCATAAAACCTTCTTACAAGACATACCAGCGAATGGACTCAAAAAGCTAATCACAGTTCTCTTCCTTGTTTGTTGTGCGACTCAAACGCAGTTGGTTGGATGAATAAATCGCTTGGAATTAAGAGCCAATAAATGAAAAATAGTGACGAGGATCGGTGGAGAGCAACTTCAACATTAGACTTGTTGAAGATCATAAAATGTGCATTCTTGTCATCATCGCTACTGCTATCAAAGGTCAGAAGAAATTACTCGGAGACTGGTTGTTCACTGACAAATTTCAGTTAGCATAATAGGTTTTAGATTAAAAAAGAAAAAGACCATCTAAATTAGATGACCTTTGAAGAGGAGAAAGTGCTAGATTTTTCTATATCAATGGTTAGTTGATTTTGGGATCAATATACTCTTCGGAGATGAGGGAAGAGAAAATGAATAAATTTGAAAAAACCAATAATAACAGAAAGATAAATAGGGCATTTTTTTGAAACTTTTAAAATATCACAACTAGCTATATATATTGTATAAATATTTGATATATTTTTATTCTAAGTGCAAAAATTGAAACTTTTAACCTCATTAATAGTTTCAAAATATATAAGGTAAAAGTGTTATTGTAGAAATAATGTCGTATTCTGATGTTTTTTCAGTTATCTAGATAAATATTCACTATATTTGAATCAAGTCTACGTATTATTTGGGTTGACGATACTCATACTTACTGGGGCATTAATCCAATCTAGTTGTAAAATATCCTATAGGTCATTGATAGTGGTTAATAGATGGGCCCCGGTTACTTAAGGCCAGAATGGAACAAGTCCAGAGACTCCAATAGTAGGTTTGCCCTACTCCTAAAAGGAACCTTTCATGACTATATTAGTGAAAATTATAATAAATACAAATGGATATAAGTTTTTTCCTGACTTGGCATAGCTGAGTACTTTGCAGTAGCTAGGGATAAATAAAAAAATATAAATATTTTGTTAACTTTCCGTTCGTCTTCCCATACTATCTGCTCGACATTTTTGTCGAACGCATGATGTAGAAAAAACAGGTATTTAGAGTAAAGTCACAAAATACCATGAACATCGGGGACCAAATGAATCAGTATTTTATTGAGATTGCAGTTGGGTTAGGCATGCTCCTACTCGTTTGGAACTGTTTTGAGGTTGGTAGAAATGATGCTGCGAATCTGGTGAATGCCGTTTTTGGATCAAGAGTCATGAAACGGAAGAAAGCTGTATATTTAGCAGGTATCTTTGTCGTTGTTGGCTCTACCTTTGCTAGCCCTGTTATGGATACTGTTCGTAAAGGTATTTTTAACCCCGAGTCATTAGATGCGATTAAACTGATTTCACTATTTATTGGTTCCTACCTAGTAGGGACAGTGCTTCTCTATAGTTATTCAGCTTTTGGGATGCCTGTAAGTACGACAGCAACTCTTGTCTTCTGCCTCGCTGGAGGTGCCATGGGAGTCGGTGGCAGTACAGCAGTTATCAACTGGCCAACCTTTACGAAAGTTGTGATAGCGATTGTTCTATCCGTGTTTTTATCGGGTATTGCAGGCTTTATGGCCCAGAGAGTTTTTCGGGGTGCTATTCGCGACAAGGGAGAGGAGCACACAACTATCTTGCTACATGGACCTTGGGTCACAGGTCTAATGCTAACAGCCCTGACTTGGTTTATGCTTATAAAAGGCCTTAAAGGCATACCAGCTGTAAAAAGCTTTCACAAAGAGGTCTTAGAGCAGTTTGGAGCTATGCCGGTGTTATTAGTGTATTGGGCAGCTTTAACCCTTATCGTGCATTTGATCTTAACAGCACTCCCCAGAGAAAAAGCCAAATATCTATTCCATGGTACAGCTATTTTGGGCATGTGTTGCTTATCCTTTGCTTTCGGTCAAAATGATTTAGCAAATGCTGCTTCTCCTGGTCTTGCTTCATTTTTCATCTGGAAAGAGGGCCTTACTTCCAGTGTAGATATTCCAAGGTGGACATTATTCTGCTGTGGCTTTTTGATTTTTTTGGGAATGGGAACCAAAAAGGCTCAGCGTGTGACCAGAGCTGAGGTAAATGTAGCTAGTCAATATAACTCTGTTGAACTCTATGCTCCCGCTTGGTGTAAAAAGTTAGGCTCTTTTTTCATTAAAAAAAATGGTGGCACCCTAGCTCCGGCGCCTAGGCTTGATGAGCGAAATAAAAAACTTCACTATGACCCCCTTAGGGCTTCTGTAATTATGGCGGTAAGTGCTTCTGTGATTGCTTTCGCATCAGGGCTGGGAATACCAGTATCAACTACATATGTTGGCTTTGCCGCCGTTTTGTCTACCGGTTGGGGAGATAAAGTTTTTGCTGGTGGCGACTCTGAGAAGAAAGTAGGTCGGGCTATTTGGGTCGTTTTTTGCTGGTTTCTTGGGGGAGCCATTGCAATGATTGCCGCCGCATTTGCAGCAAAGTTGATCCATACTGGTCAGGTAGTGGGTTTGTTAATAGCTATAGCAGCGAATTTATTTACTCGTTGGTATTTTGATAAAAGGTCAGAAGTTCACGAACGTACCTATCACCAAGGGAGTACTAAAGAGGGAAGCGCTTCTGAGCAAGAAGTGTAAGGATATGGGGTATTGGTGCAGGGTATGTAGCCTAAACGGCATAACTGCCCTGGAGCTAGCCTTCCAACTATATTTTTAAATATAGTTTTCACATTGCGCAGCCAATTACTACCTATGACTCATCTCTCCTGTGTATCTGAAATCCATTTCACTTTGATAAGTGATGATGGGATATACCTATTTAAAGCCTGCTTTATTCTAAAACATGAAGCTGCTCTAAGCTAAACCCCAGCAAGATAGCAAGGGTGTCCAGCTGTTTATTTTCGCAATTATTGAAATTCCGTCACCTAAACTGATTTTAATTATCGTGACTGCGACTCCTAATAAAGAATGGATTATTCAACAATTCAGAAATACATTTCCTGCAGAATTTCCGTGTCCCCTCTAAAACAGAAAAAAATCCAAAAATATTTATGCTCGATAGCACCAGGGCAGGTAGGTTTCAGGAGATTGCCTAACTGCTGTTTTATTCTCCTGGAGCCAGGTGAGGTATTTGAAGGGACTAATGCCGGCCTCCTGACAAGTAGCTATGAGACTTTGGATAACATCACCGACATGAGCACCCTTGGCGGTTTTGTAGAAAAGGCTATTCTTGCGATGAGTAATAATTTTTTTTATGATGCGCTCACATTCAGCATTTGATAGGGGTACCCCAGGGGTATGTAAAAATTCATTTAGTTCGGTCCATCTTTTAACCATGTAATTTACAGCACCGCCCAATGCTCCATTCTCCTCAATATCACCACTGGCAAGACCTTTCACCATCCACTCCCCTAACTCTTTCATAATTTTGGCGCTATGTTTTTGATGGTGCTTCATCCTTTGCTCAGAGTCCATTTGCCTTGCTTTAGCCTCTTTATCAACATGATAGACTTGGCCTAGCTTCTCTAAAATATAAGCTGTTTCACGGGGAAAGCTACTCTGCAGATCATAAAATTGCCTCCTCGCATGATCTAGGCAATGAACTTGAATCACATGGTATTTTTTTGACAAAAGGTTGGAGCCTAGCCCATCGCACATATAGATGGGTAT
>JBNKNM010000094.1:0-19961 GCA_050293845.1 Pseudobacteriovorax sp.
TGCTAATACGAAAAACTAAAACGCTCGGTGGCTTAGTGACAAATTTTCAAATCGCAGCTTAAATCGCCATCACAGATAGTTTTTAAATCCTAACGCCGAATGTCACTAAAACCCAAATACAATCTACATAGCTTTTTATGAACCTAAGATTGTGCTTTGATAAATTCAGAAGATTCATCTGATAAAGCGTGGTGCATTGCTTATCAAGGACTGACTAAAGCGCTTTGCTACATCGGTTTCTAACTGCCATGTATGCCAATAAAGATCAAGTTTCATGGCGTTTCCCGGGCAGATATTGAATAGGGTTGTTTTTTCCAAACGGTCTTCCACCTGTACTGTTGCTAGTAATCCATAAGCATAACCGTCGACAATAAACTTTTCATACTCCGCAAGGGCAGGCATCTGATGGGTTGCAGGCATATCCAAGATCGCAAAATTTTCATACATAAAATCGTCAAGCATATGGTCTCTTTCATCGAAAATAACTGCTGGTGCTTGCAACAAGCTATCAACTGTAACCCCATCACTAAACCACTGTTTACAAAAGCTCGGGGAAGCAACAAGATAAAAATTCATGCTACCGAGCCAATTCACTTTACAACCTTGCAGTGGCTCCTTCCGGGTAGAAACACAGGCGAAAACGCGTCCGCTTTTTAGGTGATGATATGTTTGTTCCTGATCTTCCGCTACCAGCTGTAAAATAACATTGTTTTGCTTCAAAAAATCACCGACTGCATCCATAAACCAAAGAGCTAAACTATCTCTGTTAATGGCTATGGGAAGGGGGCCCCATTTTTTTGCATGATCGGGGTGAATCATTTGCTGTAGTTCATCTTCTAAGAGGCAAACTTTCTGATAGTGGTTCATAAGCAGCTTGCCGAGCGCTGTCAGTTCGGGAGGGCTCGCTCGCACCAGAACTGGGGTACCTACAGATTCTTCCAAAAGCTTAATGCGTTGGGATATGGCTGATTGGGTGATTCTGAGCCTTATAGCCCCTTGCTCAAAGCCCTTCGCTTCGATAACAGCTGCCATAGCTTCCAGCTGGCGATACTCAAACATACTGAATTCCTTAAGTTTTTTGTGACAAATATGAAACTGGATATAATTCGAACCTAGTTGAACTCGAATTGTCGTGAAAACAAAGGACTGATATTAGTTTTTCTTATGAAATATAAAAATAATTAATTTTACTTAATTAGAAAATATCCCGACAATGAGCCTGTGTTAGGAGGTACAGCTATGTTTTTTGATATTTCTAGTAAAGCTTTTATATCTGGATTTGTGATGCAAATTGGTTTGATTACATCGCTTGGTATGCAGAACCTCTATCTCATCGATAGAGGCATCAAAAAGGAATACCCTTTCATAGCCGCCATAGTATGTTTCATTTGCGAATTTATACTTATTGGTTTCGGACTGTTAGGAGCCGCACAGTTATCTGTTGCACTACAACAGCTGCTCACGGTCATAGCCGCTTTGTTCTTGGTAGCTTATGGGCTCAGAGCTGTCTATAAAGCCGCTTTCAGTTCTTCAAGCGACTTATCTTTGGCAAAAGCCACTCCCTCTGCTACCACCGTAATACTGGCTGCTATTGGTTTCAGCTTACTGAATCCTCAAGCCATTGTGGAGTCTCTGGTCTTCTATGGAGGACTTTCCCAGCGTTTCTCTGATTCCTTAAACAACTTTGTTTTTGGAGCCCTAGCAGCCTCGTTTCTATGGCTTATGAGCTTAGCTAGTGTAACCACCTTTGCTATTCCAAACCCTCCTTCTCAGAGAGCCATGAGATGGTTGAATGCTGCTAGCGGCTTTATTCTTATAGCTATGGGCTTAGGGCTTGGACTGACCTAAGTCCTGAATCATTAGCTATATGAACAAATATTCCCTAACATTCTCCGAGCTATCCCTATCTGTTTGTTCAGTTTGTTCAGTTTGTTCTGTTTTTTACCGATAAGATCCTGTAAAATTTTAGGAGCGAACGGCAATGAAAAAAAAGGGTAGGTCAAAAATGAACGAGGGCAACATAGCAAGGGATGAGCTGTTTAGTGGTGAGTATTTTAAAGGGCTTAGCCTCGAAGAATGTCTCATCATCTCAGAAAAGCTTGAGGATACAATCCGCCAACTAGGGAGTAATCCTTCTAAGCCACCTTTACTAGATATTTTTCGAGCTTGCATGACCATCGAAGAGTTTAGCGATCTGACCGGGCAGTCGAAGGATACAATTCGTAGACAAATTCAGCGCAAAAACGTCCTCGCCGTCAAAAAGCAAAATGGACGCTATCTCATTCCTTTCTGGCAATGGGATGACTCACGGAACGACTATATCAAGGGTCTGTCTAACCTTCTTTCCAGCTTTCAACCCCATATCTCCATCGAGGACCAAATACTGTTTATGACTCCTTCTCGCATTTCTCGTTTAAAACATGGGGATTGGAAAGTTATTAAGGAAGCTTCAAGTCTGGGGGCTTTTTAGTGTTCCCACCTGAAAATGATACCAAAATTGCCTTTGGTAAGTATGGCCCTCAATACCTAAATCTGATTCCCGGAAAAATACTCTATAGGCTATCATGTCGCAGATTTGTAAACGAACCATTCAATGCGAATGGCCCTAGTGGGAGATTTGACCACCAGTTACAACGCTTTGACAAAGATGGCATCAATATCTATTGGGTATCTAAGGAATCCTTCGATGGAAATGGCAAGCCAATGACACATATTCCCTATGATCGCAAAACCTGCTATTTAGGGGAGAACCTTCGTACTTGTATCGCAGAGAGTTTTATGCGAGATCCCGAAGGCGATTATCATGGCCAGATTAATGACACGAAGGTATTGGTTACACTATCCGTAGTCAGAAGTTTAACCCTATTGGATCTGCGCTCCCCCAACGAGCGACAACTGGGTATCCCGCAGAAATTTTTTGATGAGCAAACCGTTTGTGTAGATTATGATGCTCATCAAGCTTGGGCGCGACGGATATATGAAGATCCGATGCTGGAGTTTAAACCTATAGATGGGATTATTTGGCAGTCGACGAGAGACTCGTCACAACGCTGTTACGTGCTAAATGAAAGGGCTGTCAATAAGATCCAGGTTACTCAAAGTACTGAACTGAGCTATATCCGTTCCCACGTAGAGTCCATAGCCGCTCTCTATCGTCTTGAAATTGGTTTTTAGCCAAGATCAAAATTTTACCGGACTCCGTATGAGTTTGAAAAATTCTACTCATAAACAGAGGTTAAATCCGGTACTTGTTTCCCTCGTGGCTTAATTTGGTATAAATGGGAGAATCTAATTCCTTAACCTCTTACTGCATCAGTACGCTCCACGACTATCATCAACTTTCTGTTGATATCCTTAACAGTTAGAGTCATAATTAATGGTTATGGTAAGTTGTTCAAGTCTGATTTACGCAACTTTTGCAACGACCTGCTAATTCCAGCATTGCTGACTTAGTTTGAAAGCCCTCACTGGACTTTTTGGCGAGATAAAAGATCATGGACATAATTTCCTGATCTAACTGACGCTCTTCTAAAAAACTACAGTTTTCACATCTGTAAATAACGTGGACTTTCTTACCTTGAACCTCGGGAGCAGCATTGCAAATGACATATTTCCCTGAAGGAGATACCTGATGAATAACTCCTAACTCACTATAAGTAATCAAGGTTCTATAAACTGTGGCAAAGTCGCAGGTACTATTAGCAACTAAATCTCTATGTACATCTTTGGGAGTGAACGGAGTAGAAAACTTCTCCAGACTGGATGCTATAAGAAGCCGAGTTTTGGTAATTCTGAGTCCGTGATCACGAAGAACACCCTCACAGTGTTCTGAAAATGTTGTACAGCACTCTCCCATTTCTTTCCCAAAATTACAGTTTATACATACAAGTCCAGCGAGTTGGCATACTACTCTAGAAAATTGCTTTTATCAATGGTCAAAAGAACTATAATAACCATGTATTTTAGACATATATAATTTCTCTCTGCTGCATAAATCACTGTTGTTAAAGTGACTTATCTTTAACGAATGTCATACAAGTTGTCCATCCTCGCTAGCCCCAACATTGTTCGATATATAAGGTCGCTTCACAAAGGTTCGTATAATTTGCCCAACTCTTAACAGGGATTATAGAGATAGTAAACGCAAGTTAGAGAAGCGTTTCCAATTTACAGAGCAAACATTTTCAAAGGCTAAAGTGAAAGTGGAGCAGTCGATCTGTACTCTCTTGATGGGGAAATAGGTCTCTAGCCAGCTAAATTCAGTTATAGACTCTGTCATAATATAGGAGTTGTAAAAAATCAGAACTCTGAATTTCCTGATTCATTTTACCTATCCTTTAAAAGAGATATTTTGACACCCAGCTTTTGCTTGCAATTAAACTTAAGTCTATAACGTCAGTTCTGAAAAGAAGGAGTATCTTCCATGAAAATATGCGTAAGCCATTTACAGAAAGCCAAACACCTAGAACTTACTGGAGATGAGCCCTGGCTAGCAGGAGTCTATGCGTCATTCAAGTCTAGCAATAAGATCAAGCTATCAGGCTCGGTTACCATTATTCCTGAAGAGTTCGGTTATGCAAAAGTTTCAGGAGTATTCGACTTCTCACCTCTAGTATCATGTAGCCGCTGCGACAAAAGTATCCCATGGCCCCTTGGTACAAGCTTCACCGTTCAGTACAAACCCTGGCAAGAAGATGAGTTAACAAAAGAAGGGGAGGATCGGGGAGTCCAGGAACTCGATGTGTATTATCTTGATCCAGAAAACAATATTGATCTTGAGCAACTAATGATTGACCTAGCTCTTTCTGACCTACCTCACCGACTTGTTCCCCGTGCGGATGATAGTGAAAGTTGCAGGATCTGTGCAGCGGACCTTTCAGAGTCAGCCGTTTACAAATCTGGAAATCCAGAGATCAGCAATCCTTTCGCTGCCCTGAAAAATTTAAACTTGTCTTGAATAATTTCTGTTGTGTTCAAGCTTGAATAACAGTAGTTTGTCAGAGCTTTTTTACGGCGATGTGCCGCTATTAAACAGGTTGCTGGGGCGAAGGTGAGCTTCTGCTTGCATATCGGTACCTTAACGCTGATAACCCAGCTCCCAATGTATCAACCTTCGTAAGGAGTCTACCCATGAGCGTTTCTATTAACATGAAAGAGCTTTTAGAAGCTGGTGTTCACTACGGTCACCAAACCAGACGTTGGAACCCTCGTATGAACCAATATATTTTTGGCGCACGAAATGGTATCCACATTATTGACCTGCAAAAAACAGTAAAAATGTTCCAAAAAGCATGCGACTTCTTGGAAGGCGTCACGTCTAAGGGGGGACACGTTTTATTTGTTGGTACGAAACGTCTTGCTCGCGACCTGGTCAAAGAAGAATCTGAGCGTTCTGGATCTTATTTTATCAACTATCGCTGGCTTGGAGGCACTCTCACCAACTTTCAAACCATTCGCCAAAGCATTCACAGATTGCGTAAGATTGAAAGAATGTCTCAAGATGGAACATTCCAGAAGTTAACGAAAAAAGAGGTTCTCGGATTAACCCGTGAGCAAGAGAAGCTTGAGCAAAATATTGGCGGTATTAAGGATATGCCGGGATTACCCGCAGCCATATTTGTTGTCGATGCTCACAAGGAAACCATTGCCATCCGCGAAGCTAAGCGACTTAATATTCCTGTTGTTGCTATTACAGATACCAATGCTGATCCCACCCATATCGATTATGCTATTCCCGGCAACGATGACAGCATTAAGGCTCTGAAACTGTTTATCAGCACGGCAGCTGAAGCCTGCGTTGCTGGCCGCGCCCTTGCTAAGGATAGTATCCAGGATAAAGATGGAAAAACCAAAGTCACTCCAGGTTCTTTCCGTGATGATAAGGGTAACCGCGTCAACGTAGAAAAAAAATAAAGTTCGATGCCCGTTAGCACCTCCGTTGATGGTGGTGAGATGAAAAAATACTGGTCAGCGCCATAAATTGGCGCTACCCTACGGTCATCAAATCGGCAATTCAAAAAGCAGAATAATGAAGCTATATATTTTCTGGAGGTAGTGCAAAATGGCAGTTACTGCAGCAATGGTAAAGGAGCTACGCGAGAAAACTGGCGTAGGAATGATGGAATGTAAAAAAGCTCTAACCGAAGTCGGTGGTGATGTCGAAAAGGCTATACTTTACTTGCGTGAGCGAGGCATGTCACGCGCAGCTAAAAAGGCTGGGCGAGTGACTGCTGAAGGACTTGTAAAAGTCGCCGTTAGTGATGACTTCAAAAAGGCAGCCATACTAGAAGTGAACTGCGAAACCGATTTTGTCAGCAAAAATGATGATTTCATAAAATTTACTAATGACGTGGTTGAGTTAGCCCTTAAAGAAGCTGTCAACGATATTGAAGACCTAAAAAAACTAGAGCTTCATGGCAAAACTGTTGGCGACACCCTTACCGACTTGATCGCTAAAATTGGCGAAAACCTCAATTTACGACGCGTCGCGACTCTTTGCACAGAAAGCGGAGTTGTGAATGGTTACATTCATTTAGGTGGCCGCATCGGCTCTCTAGTTTGCTTGGAAGGGGCTGCAGGTGATGAACTTGTAGAATTGTCCAAAGATCTAGCAATGCATGCCGCTGCCGCCTCCCCTCGCTTTTTAAGCACGGAGCAGGTTGATCCCACTGAGCTAGCCCAAGAACAAGAGCTAGCCAAGAAAAAGCTTATCGAAGAAGGCAAGCCAGAAAACCTGATTGAAAAAATCATGGCCGGGCAAATAAACAAGTTTTACAAAGAAATTTGTTTGTTAGAGCAAGCCTTTGTCAAAGACCCGAACTACTCCATTAAAAAACTCGTAGCCGAGAAAGGCAAAGGCGCTACTCTCAAAGCATTTCACCGGTTCCAACTTGGTGAAGGCATCGAGAAAAAACAAGAAAACTTTGCTGAAGAAGTTGCCGCTCAATTAAAGTAAAAAACGACCCGAACGGGTCGTTTTTTTTACATCACTTTCAAGCACTATCTAGAAGGGACTGTAGCTAAAATGAGCCAAGCTAAATATAAGCGCGTGATGCTAAAACTATCTGGTGAAATGCTAGGCGGAAAAAAAGGATTTGGCATCGAAGGGGATTCTCTATCCTTTGTTGCAGGTGAAATCGCTGAGACGATCAAGCTAGGTGTTGAAGTAGCCGTGGTCATCGGAGGTGGAAATATTTGGCGAGGTTCTACAGCCGCTGGCTGGGACATGGAGCGCGCCAATGCAGACTATATGGGAATGTTAGCTACAGTTATCAACGGTCTTGCCCTACAGGGTATTCTAGAAACCAAATACAATGTCTACAGCCGTGTCATGACAGCCATACATATGCAGGAACTAGCAGAGCCTTACATCCGTAGAAAAGCAACGAAGCATCTAGCTAAAGGACGTGTTGTCATTCTAGCTGGCGGCACCGGCAACCCCTATTTTACTACAGACACAGCCGCCAGTCTCCGCGCCAGAGAAGTCGGTGCTGATGTGATTTTAAAAGCAACCAAAGTAGATGGTATTTATGATCGCGATCCAGCTCTCGACCCTGATGCGAAAAAGTTTGAAAAATTAACTTATCTCGATGTAATTTCTAAAAAGCTTAAAGTCATGGATGCCACATCAATAACGATGTGCATGGAAGCAAAAATTCCTATTTGTGTCTTTAAGCTTAGCGAACCTGGGTGCGTCGCCAGGGCGGTTGCAGGACTCTCTGAAGGCACCCTTGTACAGTAATTTATGGAAAAAGGTTTCGATATGGACGATATAGTTGCGAAATGTAAAGAAGGAATGGAAAAGCGCATCGCTGCTTTTGAAAAAGATCTAACAAGAGTACGTACTGGCCGCGCCTCAATTGCAATGCTTGATGGGGTTCGTGTAGAATATTACGGAGCCCCAACCCCCATAAATCAAGTGGCTTCTTTGTCAACTCCTGATGCCCGTACAATCGTGGTGTCACCATTTGAAAAGAATCTTATTCAAGATATCGAAAAATCCATCATGAGAGCAGACCTAGGTATCCAACCTACGAACGATGGAGTTGTGATCAGAATCCCTATTCCGCAGCTCACAGAAGAACGCCGTAAGGACATTGTAAAACAAATCAAAAAAATGGGAGAAGAAGCAAAGGTCTCCATTCGGCACTTACGTCGCGATGCCAATGATCATGTTAAGAAACAGGAAAAGGCTAAAGAAGTGACGGAAGACGACAGTAAGCAACTCCAGCAAGATATACAAAAGCAGACGGATATCTATATTAAGAAAATCGACGAGAGAACACAAAGTAAAGAAAAAGATGTTATGCGTGTCTAATTCTAGCTTTACAGTTCCCGTGAAGGAGAGTTCAGAGGCGCTAATTTACGCTTTTTAATCCTCTCGACGAGTGTGGTGCGATTAAGACCAAGTAGCTTTGCTGCTTGGTTTTTATTATTTCCTGTTTTTTCTAAGGCTTGCAGGATCAATTTGTTTTCTAAATTCTCAATATACTCGGTTAAGTTCATCCCTAAGCGTGGAAAATCTTCGAGAACAGCAGATGGTTTCTCTTGGTAGTCATGAACTACCGGTTGGCTCATCATACTTCCTGGCTGCATCGATTTTGGATGATCTACAGCAATCTTCCCATGGCGATACTCGGGAGGTAAATCATCTACACTAATGCGTCCTCCCCCTGTAATCACCACTAACCTTTCAACTAAGTTCTGCAGCTCTCGGACATTTCCTGGCCAACTATGCACCTCTAAGACCCTTATCACTTCCGGTTGAAAATATGCCGGGCTGATAAAGCTATGCTGACGATTCACTTGATCAAGGAAAAACTCCAAAAGAATTTTGATATCTGTTACTCTTTTACGTAACGGTGGGATTTCTAAAGGCAAAACATTGAGGCGGTAATAGAGGTCGAGACGAAACAGCTTTTCCGAAACTGCCTGCTCTAAATCTACATTAGTTGCTGCAACAATCCGAACATCAGCTACTTTGGTTTCACTAGAACCGATAGGCGAAAATTGCCGCTCTTGAAGCACCCTGAGAAGTTTTGCCTGGAGACGCCAAGGCATATCACCAATTTCATCTAAAAATATAGTACCACCATTGGCCTCTTCAAAATAGCCTTTGCGGCGAGAGTCAGCACCTGTAAAGGCCCCTTTCACATGGCCAAATAGCTCCGACTCCAATAGACTTTCTGGTATAGCACTGCAATTTATAGCTACAAACCGACGTGAAACTCGCTGAGACAGCCTATGAATCGCCCTAGCAACTAATTCTTTTCCCGTTCCGCTTTCACCGTGTATCAAAACAGAGCTATCGGAACGGGCGACTTTAATAACCGTTTTAAGAACATTATCCATGACTTCACTAGTACCCTTGATCTCACTGATAGTCTCTCGCACATTGGGGTACTGGGTTTCAAAGGGAAGGTTTTCTGGTGTCGTTGTTAATTGCATAAAATGATGGTATCCCTCTGTTGGTTTACTTGAATCTATAGTCATAGAAATGCTAAAGCCTCCTACTACAAATACAGGTGAACATAATTTTCAAACCCAGGAAGGTCAAAATGATATGTGCATTAGTTCATAAACATTCGTTTCATCAGGTGAGGAGCCTTTAGGCAACTGCGAACTTGCTTGTAAGTCTTGAATTCACCAAGGGGCTCATACTTTAATTTTAGCAACCCCCTTTATTTGACGCAATAGTGTGGACCAGATAGCTCTAAGATCTGCACAACCATTCGCCTAAATCCACCTGTAAAGTTTACTTTTTTGCTGCGATTTTATTCTAGGATCAGCATAATGAATTGATAGCATAAGGAGGTATGGTGAAGGTTGCATTTGTACATGATTGGTTAGTCACTTATCGCGGTGGCGAAAAAGTATTGGAAGCGCTGCTTGAACTCTATCCTGAGGCACCCATCTTCACCTTGTTTTATGACCCTACAAAAATGCCAGCGACTATCACCTCTCGCTCTGTCATCTACCCTAAGTGGATTAACAAGTTTAAGAAGGTAAGAAAGATGCTTTTACCTCTATATCCCGCTATCATTGAGTCTATGCCTATGGAAACCTATGACCTGATCATTAGTACCTCTTCCTGTGTTGCTAAAGGGGCTATGACAGGTCCCACCGCAAAACATATCTGCTACATTCACTCGCCCATGAGATATATCTGGGATCAAAGGAATCATTACCTTAAAACCTTAAAAAAAATACCATTGTTGGGCTTTTTAATAGATACAATCAGCTGTAAATTGCGACTATGGGACGTTAATAGCAATCATCGAGTGGATCAATTTATTGCCAACAGTAATTTCGTAAAGCAACGAGTAAGAAAATACTACAATCGAGACGCTGTAGTTATTGCTCCTCCAGTTGATATTGAAGCTTTTAAAACAAATCACGATTCTATAAGTGAGAATCGGTTTTTCCTGGTGGCAGGAGCCTTTGTCTCCTATAAAAGGTTTGACCTTGCCATACGCGCCTGTGAGATAGCCAACGTAAAATTAGTTATAGCTGGCAATGGCCCTCAGGAAAAAAAATTGAAGCAACTAGCTGGAAATAACGTGGAGTTTCATATAGCACCTGACCGTAATCAGTGGCGAAACTTGATGGCACAGGCGGAGGGGTTTATTTTTCCCGGTATCGAAGACTTTGGTATAACGGCCATTGAAGCTTTGGCAGCCGGTACTCCCTTGCTTGCCTATCGTGCCGGAGGTGCACTAGACTTTGTTATTCCTGGGAAAACCGGCTTGTTTTTTGATAGTCTTGAACCAAGGATGCTAGCCGAGGCCATTAACAATTTTTCAAAAGCAAGCTTTGACCAAAACTATATACAAAAATTTGCAAGCAAGTTTTCGCAAAAACAATTTCAAGAACAAATGAAGAATCAGATTCACTATACATTGGAGAATGACAGTGCAATCTAAGAATTCGGATATAAACCGTTTTTTATTATTGATGATGGATCTTCTTACTATTTCAGGATCGTGGATGTTAGCATACTATCTGCGTTTTTACCTGGGACTAGCAACACCATTTGGGGTTCCAAAAGTTGAGTTATACATCAAACTAATGCCATTTATTTTAGCTATCTGGTCGCTCATCACAATCATTACAGGGACCTACTATAAGCTTGATCAAATACGCTCACATTTAGGACACCTCGTCTCAACAGTCCAAAGTTCATTTATTTTTGTATTAACCCTGATATCTTTTTCCTATTTCTATGAAGAATATCGCTATTCAAGATTGACCATCCTTATATTTAGCAGTGTATTGCCTTTTTCCCTTATACTAGGCCGATGGCTCATAAAAAAATTAACCGTTCACTACCAACTCTCGCGGAAAAAACGTAATACTGTATTGTTGTCTGCTGGAGATTGTCTCAAAACGTTTCTTAACGATCAAGATCATAACTTCGATAGTAATATAGTAGGAGTTATTGTTCCAGAATCTGACTCACTTCAAGAAGATCTCAAGATATGTAAAAAATATAACTTAGATTATTTTTCTTCAGAACAAGAGTGGCCTATATTTTTTACTCAAAACCCCTGCGAGCAGGTGGTCATATCTCTCCCCCATGGCTTATACCCATATCTGGAGGAAAATCTTGACAGAATTTCTGATCAAATCGCCGATGTAAAAATTATCCCCGACGTATTAAGGTATACACGATTTAATACTGGTATCGACATGGTCGGCAATACCCCTATTATACACATACACGAAAGCCCTCTCAAAGGCTTGAACTGCATCATGAAACGAATTATGGATATTTTGGGAGCTGGCTTCGCTCTTTTGCTTTTTTCCCCGATTATGATTTTAACAGCAATCTTAATTCCACTAAGCTCGCGTGGACCTGTTCTTTACCGTCAGGTTAGGATGGGTTTAGACGGTAAAACCTTTAAATGTCTAAAATTTCGCTCCATGCCTGTTGGTGCTGAAGCTACAACCGGTGCTGTGTGGGCAACAGAAAGTGATAATCGAGCTACTCCCTTTGGCAGCTTTTTAAGAAAGACAAGTCTTGATGAACTTCCTCAGCTTTTCAACGTCTTAATAGGTGATATGAGCCTTGTGGGCCCAAGGCCGGAACGGCCAGTATTTGTTAATGATTTTAGGAAAAAAGTGCCGGGATATATGCTGCGTCATAAAGTCAAAACCGGCATAACAGGCTGGGCCCAAGTTAATGGCTGGAGAGGTAGCACCAGCATCCAACGCCGTATCGAGTGTGACCTCTATTACATACAAAATTGGTCATTCTGGCTAGACATAAAAATACTCCTGATGACTATCGAGGAGATATTCTCTGGCAGGAACGCCTACTAACCAGATCCTTCATTTAACTCCTGTACTTTTATTCTCGCGCTTTGATTCAAGCAAAAATGGAGAATCTAAGCTTAGAGTGCAGTATCCTGGAAAAAAAGACGAGCTTTAGTAAAATATGATTCATAGTCTACATGGGGACGTGAATTGTCCGGAATCGACCTATACATGACACTATGGATACTATCCTCATGGTCCATTTGCAAACCATGACCAACTTCATGACAAAATAGGTGATATAGATGACGCCACTCCCCTGAGCCAGGAGCATCTATTTTTTTCATTTTCTCGGTAAAATTTTCAAGGTCGAAATCAATTTCCATAGAATGGACTACCGTTTTTTCAAGATCATTATTTCCTATGGGAATCAGATCTCTTCCTTCTTGTGCAGTAATGGTAACCCACTGTCCTAATCCTAGTTTGTTTTGTCTTTCGCGCAATCCACTGACAAAACGAATGTGGGAATTTGCATTTTCTCGTTCATCCACAAGTTTTAAAGCCTCAGCACCAAATTCATCGTTGTATTGGTCAGCCAAATAAACAACAGCCTCTCTGACTTGAGACGAATCAGTTTCAACGAAAATCTTAAAATCTTTAACATGAACGGTCTGGTAACTTCCGCAGGCATTTGTCATTAACGATATGAATAGGATGGGAGCAACACACGACTTCAGCATCAAAAACCTCAACAACAGCAACTAAAAGCACATCAACAAGCATTACAATAACTCCTCTTGGGAGTAAATGGACTATGCCACCAGAACCATGCCATGTCAACATACAAATACATATTTTTTGGTACTTTTCTATATCTAGCTAAGTTTTCTATTCTTTTTACTAAATAGAGTAAAAATTGCTCCCTAGCCTTACCACGAGGAAAAAAATTAGACCGAAAAGCACCCTGCCGTGACTATATATTTCTTCTAATAATTATTGGTAGTTGAACCCTTACTTTCCTGTTTTGATCAACAAAAATCTTTCGAAAATTAAGAATTACAATTCCGTATCCGATCTCAGTTTTTGTAAGAAGAACTCTAGTCATTGGAGAATAAAAGATGAAGGGGAACCCCGAAGATACCTATACCATCACCCTTGATGATGATGTTATGGTCCATCAAATTGTTGAAAAATCAACTAAAATCAAAACTATTGGTATGCAAGATCCCCAGGAACTTGTAGCAAAATTGGAAAATTATAATCCAGTTGGAGTATTTGTTGACATTCAATTGGGAAATGGTCGCTCAGGACTAGACATCCTGCCTACATTGCGGAGTCACTGGCCCTTTGTCCCGATTCTGGTCATCACAGGTACACCTACAGAGCAGTCCATCAGCAGGGCCCTAAATTCCGGAGCCGACGATTTTGTACGTAAACCTCTCATTCCTGATGAAGTGAATGCAAGGCTCAAATTAAGAATGGCAGATGCTGCTCAAAAAGCAGCAAAGGAAGTTGTTGAATTTGGAGATATTGTTATTGATTCGGCACACAGAACAGTCGATGGTCCTTTCGGAAAGAGGTTTGCATCCCCAATTGAAATCAACCTTCTAGCCACACTCGCCAATACAGAAGGCTCCATTGTTGAAAAGGATGCCCTTAAAATGCGTTGCTGGGGACAAATAAAAGTCACTGATAACGCACTCCACCGTAAACTCCATGCAGTAAGGCAACTTCTCAAAGATATTTCACCCAACGTTGTCATTGAAACTAAATACGGGGTTGGTTTTGCTCTCAAATACAATCAACCGCTCGAAGCAGCCTCATAAATCCAGGAGGATCATTGATGGGAGCAGCCCATAAAATCCAAAAATTTGAAGAAGAATCCCTTATTGACGAACGAAAGCTTCAGAGTATCAAAGACTTGGGTGAAGGAGATGACTCCTTTTTCATTGAACTGACAGATTTGTTTTTTGAGCGTGTTCCTACTTTACTACAAGAGATACGAGATGCTCTTGACAATAAAAATGCTTACAAACTGGAACGTTCTTCCCATGCTCTCAAGGGAACTTCAGGTAATCTTGGTGCAATCAGAATGATGAAAATATGTGAATACCTAGAAACCATGGGACGTGAACAAACCATTGATGGATTAGACTTCTTAGTCGATGACCTTCATCATATTTACCCAGAAGTGGAGAAAGTCATACGCTCGGAATGGTTGCCCTAGCTAAGTTTATCAACAATTAATGCCAAACCCTCTTAGCACGCTCTAGCTTGCTGCTAGGGTTTTTAGTTCCAAATACTCACCAGCTAAAGCCTCCAAATCTTTTTCCGATAAGTGGAAGATTTCTTTTAAACGCTCCAGTGATTCCTGCTCGATAAGATGGGGCTCACAATTTACCCAATGAGTCAACTGCTTAGCCAAATTTACGATATGAATGGCCTGAGGCAGCTGCACTAACTTTGGCATATCGTGGTGCTCCAGTGAAGTTTGGAGTACATAATCTGGTAACCCCCAAAAAGCACCACCAATCTCTCCCAGTATGCGATGGTCGTAAAAATCGTTACGTTTTTCGCCATCCAACCAAGTACCTAATATTTTTGGATTCCGAATTTCACTTTCAATTTTATCGATATGCTCAGGAAAACAAATCGCCATGACGGCTTTGCCAATATTGCAGAGGGTGGCTGCTAGATATACCTGATCGCGGGGAATAGTTTTGTTAAACTGCCGGGCGAGTCGTTCTGCAATTTGCCCCCGAAGCATTGACTCACTCCAAAATCTATCGCTATCGAATATTATGGATCGAAATCTGAAACTTTGTAATCCTGCTGAGTGGACCAAATCTTTCAAAGTATTGATACCAACAAAACTTATGGCATGCTCTAAACTAGTAATTTCTGGAGTATCGATGGGTTTTAATGAGTTTGCCATTTTTAGAATAGATGCTGCAATTAAAGGAGCTTTCTTGGTAACATTCGCTAAAATAAGTGAACTCGCATTTTCATCGTCTAACTTCTGCTGGATGAGCATGATAGCGCTTGGGATATGGGGCAGTACTTGGCCCATGCTTAACTGGTTAAATAATGACTTACTGCGATCGCTCGTTAATGCCATTTCTGGAGAGTACCAGTCATGCTTTCCTTTACGAATCAGCAAAGTCGATCCACACTGGCAGTTAAACCAAAGATGCCCACTATCGCATATGCGCCAGCGACTAGAGTATTTGAGAAAGTCATCCTGAGTGTGAAATTCTTGCCCACAGCTGTCGCAAATTTTTTCTGCCATATAGTCCTCGATGGAATACAAATTTCATCCCCAGCGTGTCGGTAAAATTCTGGGAATTATTCAGTGTGAATTGCTAAGTACCGAAAATGAACTTTCTAAATTATCTGAGCCTTGATAACTTAAAATTTTGGTTCCCTCTAAGATCATTAACCAAAGGAACTTAACTTGATAGCTAAGCAATATCATTTCAAAAAGTATACTGGTAGGCCCGCTCCCATTATAATCTCAATTCCTCATATGGGGACAGAGATCCCATCAGAAATCGCAAAAAATATGGACCCTGTAATGCTTTCGCAACTGAGTGATACTGACTGGATCGTCGATCAACTTTATCCCTTTGCCTCGCGTCTGGGAATCAGCGTCCTTAAGGCTAATTACTCACGGTATGTTATAGACCTTAACCGCCCTGTCAATTCTTCTCCTTTATATCAGGATGGAAGACAAGAAACCACCATCGTACCATATCATAATTTTGATGGTAGGAACCTCTATAGACCAGGCTTAGAGCCCACAAAGGAGGATATAGCCGAACGCATTGCCAAATATTACGATCCTTACCATCAAAAATTACAAAATGAGATCAAAAAGCTCAAGGCTAGTTTTGACACCATTCTATTATTCGAAGCCCACTCTATACGGCGCTTTGTTCCCAAACTGTACCCTAATCCTTTTCCCGACCTTATGCTAGGTAATCAGAATAACAGTACCTGTCCTCAGCAAGTGATAGACAGAGCCGAAAGAATACTTGCCTCAGGTAGCTATCAAGTGTCAAAGAATCAGCCTTTTATGGGTGGTTTCATTACCCGTAGTTTTGCCAATGTCGATCAAAACATCTATACACTACAGTTAGAAAAATCACAGGATATTTACCTGGCAAAAGATCGAACCCTGCAGCAAGAAAAGGGTGAAAAGCTTATTATCACCCTGGAAAATATGTTCTTAGGAATCATTGAGGAATTAAAAAACTATGAAAACCTATTGGTGCCAAAATATTTATAATGGACAATGTTGGCTGGGGCCAAGCCAAATTAAAGTAAATGATTTCGGTATAGTAGAGGATATCATTTCGTCATCTCAAAAGGCGATCACCGATCAAGATCTCGGTGGATTGGTGATCCCTGGATTTCAGAACTGTCATTCCCATATTTTCCAATATGTCATGGCTGGGTTAGTGGAACATACCAGTAGCGGTAAAGATGATTTTTGGTCCTGGCGCAACACCATGTATAAGGTTGCCAATATCTTAACCCCAGATCAGCTGGAGGTGATCGCCAGTCTTTTTTTTGCAGAATCCTTGGCACATGGTTATAGCTCCCATGTTGAGTTTCACTACCTTCATCATGATAGAAATGGAAAACCATACCAGCAAAAAAATATCATGGCAGAATCCATAGCTGCTGCTGCTCAGAAAACAGGTATGCAGCTCACCATAATTCCAGTTTACTATAATAGAGGCGGCTTTGAGCAAAGCATTTTGCCCGAACAGAGGCGATTTTACTCATCAAATACAGATGAGTATTTTCAGCTCATTACCGAAATCTCCTCCTTGACCTCGCAATATCCTTTTATCTTAGGTCAAGGTGTTCATTCGGTACGAGCTGCAACACTTGCTGACTGCGCTAATATTCTGAACTCTAGCCCTAGTACTGGTCCTAATCATATTCATATCGCGGAGCAAGAAAAGGAGGTCACGGAATTTCTCGAGCTATACGGTAGCCGACCGGTAGAATGGCTGCTAGAAAATATTCACAGACCAACAAACATGGTTCATGCAACTCATATATCTGAAGAAGAATCTATTGCACTTGCGAAATCTCAGCACAATGTTGTGCTTTGCCCATCTACTGAAGGCAACCTAGGGGACGGCATCTTTCCCCTAGCGCATTACCATAAAATGGGAGGAAAGTGGTGTATTGGTACTGATTGCCATATCAATCTATCGCCTCTTACTGAATTGAATCTCGCCGACTACTGCCAGCGATTTCTAACAAAATCGCGAAATCCTCTGCTTTCAGAACATGGCGGCGATACAGGGCAGGAGATTTTTACTCGGGTTCAAAGTAGTTCTTTAGTAGCGACAGGAGTTAGCAGTAGCATAACAAAAGGAGAATACCTCCGTGCCATCGTTATCGACAATACACATCCCATTCTCACACAAAAACCCATAAAACGAGCATTGTCTGGACTGATTTATGGCAATAATCAATCTTTAATAAAAGCGACTTTAGTTGCAGGAGATATCATTGCTGAAAAGGGGCAACACAAAAATGCAGAAATTTTTCGGGATCAGTATACAAATATCATAAATGTGATTATAGCATCACTTAATCAAGGCCTTAACAGCTGACTTAGAATTACGTAGTCGATCGCGGAAGTTTGAACGCAGCTGCACCATTGATTGCAGACTTTGCTTATTACGGCCTTGTAGAAAAAAACCTGCAGGGGCTTTCATTTTGCCATCTACCATGGTTGAATCAAAATCCATTTCTGTCATGAGCTTACCTTCTCGTTTCATAGAATTCTTTTGAGCTAATAAAACAGAAGATGATAACAAAAATGCTAATATTATGAATAGCTTCATTCAGCTAACTCCCTTTCTAAGGCTTCTATAGAATTATCATTTGGTTTATATTCTGGCTTTGGTTTGCTCTTTGGCTTAGATACAGAGGGACGATGCACAGTTTGTTTCTTTTCTTTTTTCTTTGTCGTCAAAGATTTATCTAAATTATTGCCAACTACAGGATTTTTAGATGCAACTTCCTGATTCTGACGGATTTGTTCAGCAAGCTCCTTGATATCGGAATCAGATACTTTCTCACCTTGCATTTCTTTCTTGGTTTTTAACCGTTCTATCATCGCAAAAACTTCTTTATTTCTCTGCTCTTTTGCATAATCGCTTTCAAGATATGCCCGGAGATAATCAAGAGAATCATCAAAATTCTTTCTTTTTTCCTCTAATACTGCTAGATTATACATGGCTAAAGCATTTTTTGAATCAACATCGATGACATCTTTGTAAAGTTCCTCAGCCTGCTGGAATTGCCCCCGACTAGCTTTAATTACTGCAAGGTGTAACTTTGCATCAATATGGTGGGGCATTACTTTCAATACTCTTTCAAACTCTACAGCAGCTCGTCCAATCTGGCGATAGTGCATATACAATACTCCCAGATTCATCCGCGTCGCTACATCTCCAGGATTATACTTGAGCGCTTCTTTAAACAGATACATAGCACCTGAAGGGCGGTCCCGTGACAACTCAATGAGTCCCTTAAGATTTAAGGCAATGGAGTCTTTATTTACAGCTTTTCCTAAGCTATTCAATAAAATATCCGCCATATCAAAATATCCACGCCGATAGTATGTTTGGGCAAGAATGAGTTTGGCATCACGATTATCAAGGTCATATTTAAGAGCTTGACGGCAATATTTATCGGCCTCATCATACTTACCTTGTGCTAATTTGATTTGAGACAGGTTTAATAAACTATCAACATCTTTACCACTTTTCTCTACTTTAGCCAGCAAATCTTTCTCCAAGCTTTCCAATGCTCCTTCTTTTTGTAGAGCTAAGACGGCACTTCCAGGATCTGCTTGAGATTGTATTTCAATATTCTTACGGCGTACATCCACCTTGGTAACTAAAGATGCTGTTTGGCAAGAAGCAAACAATATAGTAAATAAACTAAAAATCGCAAATCGACTCATATATCTCTCCTTATTGGACAAACTGGGCAACAGCATCTTGCCAAAGCAATCTATGTGATAAGTAGACCGGCATTACATTTTTTTCATTGACAAGAGGGTACTTATCTTCATTTATTTGTGTCATCTTCTCACGTGCTAACCGTGTCCAGTTGGTAAAAGTTTGAACTTCCTTTGATCGCGTTAAAGCCATCTCAAAATATTTTTCTGATTCTTCTCTTAATGGAAATGCAACCTTTTCAATAGCGGATCTGTACTGATCAATCTCCATTTGTGATGCTCCTTTGGGAGCAGGAGCTGCAAAAAGTTCATCAGCAAAATTTTCGTGCATTTCTCCGACACGAAACAATGAAGCCACAGTATATTCACCACTTCCCAAGTCAATAACATCCTGATAGCGTCCCACTAGGTATTTCAGTCTATTTTGCTTTGCTTTTACTTCATTTTCTATTCTTTTTGCATTACTGACACCTATTTTTTTAAAATTCACAAATGATGGATTTAGATCATTGAACATGGAGCGCGCAATAATCCTTCTAGAATCAAATGCAGGTGTAGATCCTTTTTTAACCAACCTTTTATATAAGTGACCAAAGAGCTTACCACCTGATTTCTTTGCATAGTTGTTGTATTGAATCTCTGCAGCTTTAGCCATCGCATAATAGTAGGTCTCTGACTCTTTATTATGCTTCCATGCATATTTTTTAAAGTA
>JBNKNM010000095.1:0-242 GCA_050293845.1 Pseudobacteriovorax sp.
CCGATTTCCGCGACATACTTTTTAAGATTAGGCCAATGTTTACCAGTGAAACTAACATATTCCGCTCGCGTCATTACAACTGAAGCAAGTTGTAAACAAGTTTGCTGAGATGGTTCACATTCCTTTTGCGCGGCACGTCTCACACTGGAATAACTCACGCGAGCTAGCTTCGCTAGCATTGAAATGGAACGGCTTTTTTTTTTCATTAATCCACTTGTCGATAGCGATAGACAGTTCTTCCG
>JBNKNM010000095.1:252-19721 GCA_050293845.1 Pseudobacteriovorax sp.
CATATGTCATAAATACCCCTAGAGTATGATCTTCGGAAACTTGTACTGGGCCTGTGTGTTAAAAGATCTTTAATTTCTGCCTATGTGTCAACATTTGATTTTTTGTGGAGAAGAAAATTTAAGGATTTGGCTGTAGATATTGACATAAATAATGTCGCATTAATTTATATAAAAGTTTTCCGAACTAGTTTATTTGCCGATGAATGTATGGTCTAAATTAATGAGCTTGATATTATTATTTCTCGAAATTGCTAAAAAAATTTGGAAAATCTGGATTGGATCCTCCAAGAAAAGCAACCACTGGGTAAAAATTTTTGTAGCAAATACATTAATTGGGTTCCATGCACAGCAATGTGTCATCCTACAGAAAGGCAAAAATTAATGATTAAAACTTACTAGGGGGTGTTGGCATTTCATTTTTTATACTCTTAAACCCATCCAAAAACATATTAAGCCAATTTTGACAGACTCTGCGTACATGGTTTTTAGTTTGTCATATCAGGTTGCAATACCTCTGAAGTGTTTTAATCTTGCAAATAAATTTTTAACTCGATGTCTTCTTTTGTACTATTTTCGTCGTTTCTCCAGCCCTGGATCTTCCAATTGCCGATTCTTTCACTGTATTTGCTCCGGAAGTATGTTGATGAACTGGTATATATGAACCATCCATATATGTGGTTCGGAAGTCAATCTTGCCTTCAACTGATTCTAGAATGGCATTCAATTTTTCCGTGAAATCCAACGATTATAATACTTAGATAGAGAGTGAAATAAAAAAAACCAATTATATGGGAAGTCCTTACTGTTGTCACTCCCCATGAATTATTATTGGCTAAGACCAGCATACATAGCATCCGCCGTGTGCTGAGCAATTTCGTGGATGGCTTCACTAGCTGTTTGTGGAAAACCTTGATTATTAATTATAAAGTGAAGCATTGTGATAACGACAGTTCCTCCTTCGCCATTGTTAAATCCACTTCCATCATTGAAAGAAAGGTTTATCATGGTCGACTGGTAGAAATCGGGATTATCTGCGTCGATAAGGTTTTCGACACCAAACCCCATCTCTTCATTTCCTGATTGAACCTGGTAGAGATTATATTCGGAGTTGCGTTCACTGGTGAGAAAATTGGTTTCCGTAGCCTGAATGGTTATTTTGTAATTCATATCCGTACTCCATAGATGGAGTCCATAGTCAAGATTTTCGTCAGATTTTCTAGTGGCAGTGGATTCTAAGGTTACACTAGTTCCATCATAGTTTTGTGCCACGAAATCATAGATAGGTCTTTCTTTAACTTCGAAAGGACGGATAGGAACATGAAATGACCATGCTATGAGAAATTCAGAGGTATCAGTCTCCTCAGTATGTTGCGTGATAATGTGTTCTAAACTAATCTCACCTGGTGTGGCATCTAAAGCTTTCTGGCGATAATCGATCAGCATTGTTGTTGGCTGCGCATTTTCGCACATATAAACCAATTCTTGGGAAACATCTGTTCTGAGGCGCAATTTACTGGCATACTTGCAGTATAGTTGGGGGTAGTTGAGATTTCCGTCCTCGTTTAATTCCGAACCTTCGAGTCCCGATGTCGAATCAGTAGTCTTGCTAGCTTGTTGAACCGATTCATCTCCCTTTGTAGATACTTCTGAGCACGCCGAAGTAACTGTTGCTATTAAGGTGAAGATATGTAAAACGCGCATGAGATGACTCTCCTTATTAATCATTTCTATATACCTGTGCTTAAAATATGCTCATATATCTGGGAAGGAATTTTTCTATTTAAATCGGTTAATGCTCTTTCCATGCGTGCGGGGTCTATACGATCCTTGACTAGTAAATCCGTTACAAAGATAATATATGTATATCCATTACCACCTGTAACTCCTATGGTAAGACCGTTGGCTAAATGATAGTTCGGATTTGTTTCTACATCGACTAATAATTCTGTTGAAACCACCACATCACGATTATCTTCAACCAAAAGATAAGTATTAAATTCAGTGATTCGTTTATCGTAAATCGCGGCGCCGTCAGCAGTTTTTAGGTCGTAATTTAAAACGATTGATTCGATACTTCTCCTTCCTGGAAATTCTTCACGCGACTCTACATCAATCACAAGATTAGATGTGTCAGTGGTGATACCAGTGGCAAAGATATTATGCACCTTGTAGTCAGCGAACTGACTGGGATCTTCCAGAGGGATTTTAAGGGCATAGGCAAAAGCTAGATTGGTTACATATAAACCACTTGTGGAATTTTTGAGAATGTGAATCGTCGCTTCACCCGTACCCTCATAAGCGGTATCTATAATATCTGCGAAGGTTTGATTGGTGCTACCATTTTCACAAATCAGTTTAAATTGCTCACTAAAATCACCTTTTTTAACTAGTTCAATGATTCTGGGTCCCTCTTGACATAGAACTTCTTCCGCAGGTCGGCCATCAACAGTGGTGGCTAGAGGTCTTTTATCTTTGTCTTCGCCTTTGATATTGCCATCATCGGCTCCACTTTGTTCTCGATTAACGCTTCCAAAATCACCCGGAGTGTTGATACAGGATATAAAACTAATACTTGCGATTGTAAGGATGTATTTGAATCGTTTCATTGTGTCTCCTATTAAATCTGAGCAGCGAAAGCATCAGAAATTGACGCTTCAAAAAATTTGGAAAAATATAGATACTTTTGGGCTTGCCATGCTTCTCAATTCTGGCCATAGGCTTAGTATCAAAGCCCAAGTAAATGTTCTAATCCTCATAGTAGCTAGACTCCTTTATTAGCAATGTACTAAGCTCTACGTGCAACCAATAGGCCAAGAAAGAATAGAGGATTTACATAACAATATTAAGAATATAAAAATTTGCTAAAACTGACAGGAAATCATCAGAGGAAAGGCTTAGAAGAAGTAAGTCAGTATATATTCGAAAAAAAAAGTCCTTTCACTATGTTTTTTCATATCAAGCTAAACCATGCATTTTGAGAATTAGTAAATTACGGAGAAAGAAACTGTCAAAATACGTAACTCTTTGATTACATAACTTAAAAGTTTTCTTGAACCTTTCGAGTGTGCAAGTATTTTTAAAAAATTCTTAAATGATTCAACGATATATTTAGGCACAGTGCTTGCGTTCTTGGGAATATGGATTTCTGGAGGCTCTATGAATAGTTCGAACATTGGACAGATAATTTTTTATATCTACTTATCAACCAACATTATTTCTTGTAAGAAGGATAAAAAAGATCAATTCGTTGAAACTACAAGTAGAGGTGATAGTAGCGCAGAAAGTATTGAAACTGGATATGATGATATTGCTCCTTCAGTTGAAACTGAAAGCGATCCATTTCAAGAACTTCCTGAAACGAAAAAGCCAAAGCCTCCCAGCTTGGCTACGATTCTGGAAAAGGAGTGTGGCTTAAAGGAACCACTCAATTCCCAAGCTATTATTTTAGATCAAGCCATGATCAATCCTTATCAAAGGGTACTTATTAGTGGACTTCTCGATGTCCATATTGATATTTATACAACCATTTATATGAAAAACACTCAAGCCAGAAGTGACTTCACTATCGACTTGAATATTATAGGAGTGTCCGCGGATTTCCAAGGAGCACCGGCTGTTGATGTGCAGCCGGTGATGGAACAAGCGCTTAGCGAAGCTGCTATGTTTACGGGTACTACAACAAATTTTGCTCCAGGAAAAGATAATCCTATTCCTGATGAGTGGTCTGATCTCATTTGCACAGTTGCCTTTGCTGGCACTTCTATCACAACAATTGGAGGATTTGAAACTGAAATAAAATACTCACCTCCGTTACCGACAGGGGTTTCTCCTAATCCCATTGCTGAGCGATTTTCTTCAGAAATTGGTCGTTATCGACATTTTCCCGATATTACTGCGGAAATTATAAGAACTAATAATCCACGGTTAACCGTAGGCCAAAAAATAAAAGGAAGTGTATT
Organism: Pseudobacteriovorax sp.; assembly: GCA_050293845.1. Classification (GTDB taxonomy): domain Bacteria; phylum Bdellovibrionota_B; class Oligoflexia; order Oligoflexales; family Oligoflexaceae; genus DT-89. Next base: position 4,212 of record JBNKNM010000095.1, read on the forward strand.
TATCGAAAGGTTAAATGCGGAGCGTAGCACACCCCGTATGGATCTCAAGGGCGATGTTGCCTACCGCGTTACTAACTCATTTAAGGACAGGCGCACCACAGCAGATCTCGGTATGCTTCTTTGGTCTGAAGTCTATGTTGACCATGTGACTCAAGAGTATCAAAATTTTGCATCTGACCTAGGAACCGACCTTCAGTACTTGTATAAGGACGGGGCTAAACCCTTTCCTAGCAGCATGGGGGAGCAGCCATGATCATAAAACTTCTGATTCTATTAGCACTTGTAGCATGCACTAAAAAAACAGAAAAGCAGCAAGCTGACTTTGCGGCAGAATCTGATGCTCGTAACTTGGGTGATTATCAGGATGAAGATAAAGATTTTCTCGATACTGGCGATAGCGTGCGACCGGAAGATGAGGATGTGGATGAAGTAAATCCGCTTAACCAATGTGGATTTCCAGATTTATCCGATTCAGAAGCATTATTCTTCGATCAGACATTAGTTTATCAATACACCCGTAACTTTTATGGAGGTCTCGCCCATATCTATATTGATATTAATGCTAAAGTTCGATTAGGAAGTAGCCAGGTCAAAAGTTTCTTCGATTTTTCATTGGATATTTTAGGATCGGGAGCTACTGATTTGCTAACTAATGAAGCCATCCCCGATACTACCATTGTTACTAATGGTGCTTCTGAACAAGCTGAAGATTTCCGGGGACGAGTCGAGTCAGACGCATTTCCATTACGTTCAAATTTTGATCCCAAGTGGAAAGATATTATTTGCACTCTACCTGGTGCAGACTATCTTAAAACCAGTTTGGGGGGGTATACCACTGAAGTAAGATTCGAACCAGGTTATCCCGCTGCCATGTCTCCTGCCGCTGATCCTGAACGCTATGATGAAGAGATTGGCTTATATCGGGCTTTTACCGAGATAAAGGCTACAGTGATTAAAACGAATAATCCCAATCTTGTGGAAGGGAAAACTTATATCGGATCGGTGTTGGTTGAAAAGATTGAACCTAATTTAACTAGTCCCAAAGGAGTTGCTATTGAAGCCAATCGTGCTTACCGGATGTCCTATCGATTTGGAACAGAAGAAGAAACTAGAGGATTGGGATTGCTAATTTGGACAGAAGCATACATCGATCATGACAAAAGAGAATACGCAGCTTTGAAAGCCAATATGGGCTCTCAATCTGAAATCAATTATTTTTTACCAGAATAATAAAAAGACCACACGAAAAAGGAGCATAAAATGGTGCAGCGCTTATTAATTAGCTTAGGATTAGTTCCCTTAGTCATGGTTACTGGCTGTACAAAAGAATCAGATAGCGAAGATATTCATCTCATGCAGTCCCAGGAAATTTTGTCCTTAGATGGGATCGATTCGATGAATACCTATAGTTTGAGCATTCGTCAAGAGCTAAAAGAAACTTTTTGCATCCATGCTTTTCGTTTGCCTCTTAAATCGGACTTTACCGATGAGTTGAACGTATTATGTACTGATAATTTGCCGAACCGGACTTTCGACGACTTAGATCGATTCTCTGAGTTTGTCGGTGATATGCCGCGTTCCCTTCGCCTGAATGTTGAACATGAAGGAAACCGTAGTACGGGCTTGTTCGCGACAGTTTATGAACTACCTATCCAACCCAAATGGGTGCGCAGTGCCGATATTGGATCATTTATGGTCAAAGATTCAAGCTATGACTATGTGCAGCAAATAGGTGCTGCGAGTAATTTGGATAATACTGTTGGTGGAGATCTTCAGTTTGGTAAAAGCTCCCTCGAATACAAAACGACTGTACAAACCTCTGATGGGCAAACTTTTAACAATCATCGGCTTACGGAATTGAACAGTTTTCAGGTTCAAGGAGGAAATTCTGACATCGGTTTGGGTGCCGAGCATCTTGTCGAATCTGAAAATAACGATTATGTCAAATATAATACGATTACAGTTACCATCGGGACTGAAACTGATGGTAGTGTTTTAATCACTATTATTAATCTTGATGTTGACAATAACGGTTTTCCAGAATTAACAGAGCAAGTCATGAGCGATATCGCTACTGCACAAGCAAGCCATGTGAGAATGAATCTATGGAGCAACTTACAGGATCATGTGATTGAATAGAATGATCATCCTATAAGAGTTTCTATATTTATTACAATAAGTGAGTCTAAGTTCACGGGTAGACGGCATAGTACTTGGCTATTTGCACAGATTTTGAGATTTGTGGACCTATGACGGCATTCGTCCTGAATGTCTAGTTGTTTATACTAGGGTATAATGGTAGCAGTGGGGGGCCATACCTAACTTGTGGTGATCCTGAGTTTGATTTTTCTCAATACCTTTGTTTTAGCAGCGGCGAATCGAACAAGGTAATGTCTCATTCTTGCAAGTTAGTAATGAGCAGCAATTAGAGATTTTTGGTGTAGTTACTTTTTCCAGTAGATTTATGCATACCCCATTCTTCCTTTGTTAATTCCCAGATTTCGCGTTCCGAGTACTGGGGATCTACGAACTTAGCAGCTTCTATACGTATCAATCGTGCACCTGTTTTCTCTTTGATCCTGCGAGATCGTGTATTGCCAAGGGCATTGGCAAAAATGAGTTTAGTAAAGTTAAGATCATTAAAAGCAAAGTCCATTATCGGTTTGACAGCTTCGGTCATAATCCCCTTTCCCCAATGTTTCTTTGCCAGCCAAAAGCCCCTATTTTCGGGTTTACCATCGCGCCAAAGATCTACGACGCCTATCACTTCATTTTTACTTTTCTTCAAAAAAATTGCCCAAGCCCAGCGAGATCTTCCTTGTTCTGGAAGAATCACATGTTTCATGAATTCGTATGCACCATTTTCAGGGTAAGGCCAAGGAGTCACGTGAGATAGGTGCCGAATGACCTCATAGTCAGAAAAATTCCTCTGGTAACTTGTAGCGTCGTCCAAAGTTACCCCTCTCAGATAAAGTCTATCAGTTTCAAATTCAGGTATTTTCATCTAAATCCTCTTTCACTTAGTTGTGATAATTTATCTGAATTTCCGCCGCTAAGATCATACCGATTTGGCTCTTTCCACTTCCTAAGTCGACAGTTTCATGAGCATCGCATATATACTCGAGTCGCCTAAGGATCATCATCTAACTTTCGCCTCTGAAAGGACGATGTACTCAGAGTAATATTGCAGCCATGAATGCCAACTTATGATATAAAGTTAATATTTAAAACCTCCTACTCCAATAAATTCAAATAAGATGAGGTCCCTGAGTTTCCGACACAATCAATGATATCCCCGGCCTCAACTTCTGCCCCCCAGCGGACCGTAATGGGGCTAAGATGACCATAGGTGGTTTAAGATCAAAATCGTGATGCAGAACCACAGCCTTGCCATAGCCCTTTGACGCCCCTGCCCAATGAATCTTCCCGCTGCCACGGGTCTTACTTCTGTACCCAGGTGAGCTGATATATCAATTCCGTAGTAAAAACCACCCCTTCATGGCCTGTAGGGAGACGAGACTCCATCTTTCGCGGGCCAAGCAATGGGAAGTATCGGCTTTTCTAATATACGCACAAAAAAGGGAGCCTTTTTAGACTCCCCCTAGTAAAAACAAAGGATTAAGTAAGGCTACAACCCTTGCAGAACAATACTTTCGACTTTAAGGCGTCGACCGCGGCTATCCACTGCCTCAGCCACTAGATAGCGGGTTCCATAAAGAAGATAGGACTTATCTGTGGTTACGGCTGTTCCAGCGCTATTTAGGTTTTGGCTACCTAAAGAGGTAAAGGCACGTGGGAACCATTCGTATCCTGTAATCCAGTAAAGATTGATACGAGCAGTACCTTCTGGCCATCCTGAAACTGTTAATTTCAGCACACCACCAATAGCCTGACCTTCTTCCAGACCTACAAAGCTAAATCCACCTGTTTCAGGAGCTGGTTCAGGAGCTGGTTCAGGATCTGTTGGTTCTGTCGGATCCGGTTTAGTAGGATCTGTCGGTGTTGGGTCAACTGGATTAGGTTCAGTGGGACGTCCATCGTCTGGGAATCGTTTTTGTAATTCCAATAGAATTGCTTTAGCATCTACCAATCCTCCCGCAATAATATCCTCACGAGGGAAACGAACCTGCGTATTTGCAGACTGTTTTAGGAGATCCACAAGTTCATCATGAAACAAACCTTCGTTGCCCTTAGACCTTACAGCAGAAAGACCTAAAGCGTAGGTTCCGACAGCAATTGGCGTTGCCATTGAGGTTCCGCTCAAGGACTTGTAAGAAGACCCCGGGTAAGTAGAAAGAGCGTTGGCACCTGGTGCTGCAATATCAATATGATCGCCATAAACGGAGAAGTTTGTAAGACGATTATTTTGATCTGTAGCTCCCACTGCAATCACATGATTGTAACTTGCTGGGTAGGAATAGACATAACCACCACTGCGGCTAGACCCGTTACGGAAGCCATCATTACCTGCGGCCGCGAAAACAATCACACCTTGGTCGTTTAAGTTCTCATAAAGAGACTTTCTATGGCTTGACTTTTTAACACGTGAGATGGAGTTGCTACCCAAAGAAAGGTTAATGATGTCTGCACCATTAGCGGCAGCCCATTGAACACCACGGTCTATCTCCAAGGAACTACCTTGTCCTCGAGAGTTCATCACGCGGACCGGCATAATCAAAACATTCTGACAGGCACCAACGCCCGCAATACCGATGCTATTGTTTGCCGATGCACCGATTAGTCCTGCAACGTGGGTACCATGACCGTTATCATCATCCCAATTACTATCAGGAGATCGTGAAGATCCTTTACCAACAAAGTTGGCACCAATTACTTGGCCCTGTTTGTTACGATAAAAACGATCTTTCAGATCAGGGTGAGTTTTTTGAACACCAGAGTCAACTACCGCAACAACTACTGGTTTTCCTTGCTTGCCACTCAAATCACAGGCTGAATCACGACGAATATTATCAAGGTAATACTGTCGGTTTTTGTACTGATCATTTTCGCTCAAGCTGGTGCGAACAACCGCATTGGCTTCAGCGTTTAGAACAGCATCGTCGTCAAGAAGGCTGATTAAGACCTGATCCGAAGATTCTAGATCTAGCTCACATCCTGACAATTCAAAATGGTAGGAATTGTAAAGGTTGGTGGAAAGAACTTGCGAACCCCGTTCCCAACTAATCTTTTCAATACTAGCCTCACAACCTTTATCAACCGCAATTTGCTGACCTAGGTCTAGTAAGTACTCGTCTGATTGGATGTTGGAATCGGAAAGATCCTTAAGTTCCACTACAAAGCTACCCGGAACAACTTCTGTGGGTAGGGTCCTCTCGTCAATTTTTTCTGATTGGTTACATCCCTGCAGGACCAGCAAAGATGTGAGGACGGCTGCCCCCGATTTCATGTTTAGTTGCCACATAATTCAATCTCCACTACAAATAACTGAAACAACAAATAGCCATTATGGCCTGACAAAAATACCATTTCAGCAGGGTAAGTCTAGTGTTTTTGACATACTTCGCGGATATCCGCTGGTTACCCTGGCTAACCAGCCTAAAAATTGACGTGTCTCAGGTTATGAAAGGGTTTATGCAATGAATTAGTTTGGATATCTGACTACTCAGATTGATTATTGTGTGCTGTCTATGCTTCATGTTCATCTCCCTCACCACGACCCTCAATGCCTATACTCTTGAAGATATGGAGTTTGTTGAAAGGAGTAAATCTATCCGTAATCAATAGCAAATCAACCATCCAAGAATTCAAGAATAGCTTGAACGGAGCTAACCTTCGGCCACCCCTTGAATACTTGAATATGTTGTGTGTTGGACGGAGTAAATTCCTCTAATGCCTGTCTACAGCATTTACAATAGAGGTTATACATGAAGAAGTTAAATATAATCGACCCTCTAATGCTAACCGTATCTATCTGTAATAATGAAGAAAAACATTCGCGCCGAAAAGATGGTTAATCTTTCATAGGAGATTTAGGGCCATGGAAGCTAAAAGAATAGATATAAAAACCGAAGACGGCAGGCGCCTTGATTTTCAAAAAATACGCAAAATGACAGGCGTCAATGCTAAAGAACTCGGTAAAATTGCTGGAGTTTCAGCAAGAACTATAGAAACAAGCAAGCAGCGTAGTGCTACCGACAAGAAGTTCAATCAGCTCATTTACGCGTTGAAATTACTAGCTCCTTTGTGTGATGAAGATGAACAGCGTATGGCATCATGGTTTATAGAACCTCAAGTTTACTGGCACGGTACCAGCGTCCTCGACATGTTTCAAGCTGGTTTAGGAAATGGAGTCATTGAACTACTTGAAGCCGAAGACAATGGAGAGGCATTAACAGGAAGCTAGAACTTGCATAATACATTAGCTAAGTAGCTCAAGGCTCGAATGCAAAAGGTTCATATCTTAGAAGCAATTAAGCGAAGCACCTATGTTAAGCAACAAAAATCCAACCTAGAAAAACTATTTGATAGCACAGCTAAAACAGTCACACCGACTCCAAGCGTGGCTTTTTCTGGTAAAGTTTGGAAAGGCACTAAAAAAAGTACTTAAACAACATTGCAATGAAAGACAACATCCCACTTACCACTGAGGGATCTATCAAGGCCGCTGGCCGATATCACTTAAAAGACAACCACAGACCCTTTACTTTGCCACCGGCCCTCTAGGCATTCCTCCAGAACTCGACGAAGATTTTAACGACGATGGCATAATAATAAACCCTTACAAAATTCATATTTATCATGTTTTGAATCCACCAAATGGAAAGAATAGTAGATAATCATTATAATCCAGATTATCGGGAATGATATTGATGTCTGAAAATAAGAAGTAATTATGTTCTTGAGAGTGGCGATTTCTGCTAGACCTTTCTAATATGCTCCGAAGGGTTCCTGACTCCCCAACAGTTATTTATAAGTGCTAGAGAACCAGTAGGTCCGTAAGATTTTTGCGCCTAAACAATTATCGATAGATTGATTATGAACTCTATTCTATACGTTACTTAGATGATATTACCCAATCAAAGAAAACTTTCAAATAAGTTATCATTCCATTAAAATAAACCCATAACACAAATATAATAATCAGGAGTCTGCAATGAAACATTTGCTTTGTACTGCAATTCTATTGCTAGGATTAACCACAACAAGTTATGGAGCCGATGGTAGTAGCGGGTGTGGACCTGGTTGGTATGTCCTTAAGAAAAATTCTCTCATTTCCTCCATAGGCCGTATAATTACCAATGGTATCCTCACACCTGTTGTAACCTTGGGAATGACATTTGGAACATCTAACTGCTCAAAACACTCGATTGTTTTAAAAGACAAGCGACCCTTACATTTTGCAAGCCATAACATGGAACACCTACGCCATGAAATTGCCCAAGGAAATGGTGAATTTCTCACGGCCTATCTAGCTAGTTTTGGCTGTCATATTTTTTCCCATGAGAAAATAAAGTCAAGCCTAAGAGATCATTTGGAACAGCTATTACATACACCCCATGCTCAGGTACAGGCACTAGAATTAGTATCACTAACAACAGATCTAATTGTTAATAGTAAAACGCTCTATAGTTCTTGCATGAATCTTTCCTAGCATGAAATCGAAAACTATGGGCAGTTTATTGATGATGCAAATCATGATCTAGAAAACTGTAATTTCAAACTCATCAATGGGAGCTCCATTGAGCTACTTTTCCGGCGTATGCATTCTATTATGGCTGGCGCAATATATTTATGCTGTACCAGTTGAATACGACAGTACGTGGTTAAAGTTGGGCCACTATCATAAAAACTGGGGAGAATATAAGAGTACTATCGACCATGGTAGCTTTTTTATACATCCCGAGGGTCGTACTAATCCAGCATGGGAATTTGAGGCAACACGAAAATCTATAGCGACTGGTGTTCCTAAAATTGGGACCCATCGTATGGACCCTATTTGCGCGTTTCCTGCACGTGCTAAATATATGCAGCACATATTTGGTGGGAAATTGCGTGACGTAGAGTGTTCTGAATTTCAAATTTGGAAAGAAAATATCAATTTAAGCAGTATCAGTGTGATATTTTCCTCTGAATACATCAGTAATCCCGCGTCTATGTTTGGTCATACCTTTTTAAAAATGAATCTCAAAAACACTTTGAGTATGGGGAGTGATGAAAACTCATTACTTGATTACGGCGTCTCTTTTGCAGCAATTTCCAATCCAAACGATGGTCTCCTTTATATAGTTAAAGGTTTGTTAGGAGGGTATCAAGGTGTTTTTCGCATTCATCCTTTCTACGAACTTGTGAATGAATATGAGTTTTCTGAAAATCGAGATCTCTGGGAATATAGGATAAAAATTACTAGAGATCAGGCGGCATTGTTTTTAGAGCATCTTTGGGAACTATACGCCAATGCATCTGTAGATTACTATTTTATGGATGATAACTGCTCCTACTTACTGTTAGAACTTCTTGAAGTTATCTTTCCGCACAAAGAACTGACGAAAGAAATATCCCTATTTGTAACTCCCGTAGAGACCATTCGTGTTATTCAAGAACGCTTGCCTTCAGAAGGAGTCATCTATCGTCCCTCTCAACGTCAGAAGTTCTTTCAGGAGTATGACAAGCTTAACCCATTTCTACAGAGTAGAATACAAACAACTACAAAGGGAGATGATGACTTAAGTCATTTAACTATTGATGAAAAGATAACAGTGATTGATAAAAGTCTACAATTCTTAAAACTTCGCAAATCTAAACTAGCTCTTAATGAGCAAACAGAGTTACGTCAAATAGAAACTCAACTTTTACTGAGAAGGTTAAAAATCGATAAAACATCACAGCAAATAGTTATGCATAAGCCTTCTTCATTTCACCCTGGTAGCGGACATAGAAACAGAAAATTTGAACTGTCTGGAATAACGAACAAAGCTGTCAATAGCTCTAAGGTTAGGCTGCGCTATGGATACCATGACCTCATGGACCCAGCTCAAGGACAGGAAACTTACTCCCAAATTAACTATCTTGATTTACATTTATTAATGGCTAGGGAAATGACTTACCAACTAGCCATAGCTGAAGTATTTTCATTGGCTCCCTATCGGGTTCTTGAACCGCAATATGCTTGGATGCTAGGAGGAGGGTTTCAGGGAGGTCTTTCACCTCATCAAAAACACGATATTTATATAGAGGGAGGCTTGGGTCTTGCCTCTATGATTGCTCATAATCAATTTTTAAGTTACATAATGCCGAAAATAAAATTATTGAGAAGTGAAATTGAAGGAAATTGGCAAGGGATGCTCGCTAGTGGAATTATATGGAAACCCATAGCTTCCTACCGATTTAAAGGTGAACTAATACAAAATTTAAAGAAAAGAAAAAAGATTTCTTTTCAATTTGATTCTTTTTATGATTTATCGGTCTCCTATCAAATCTTTTTCAAGACTAAATTGGCCTACAACGATCGAGAACTACAACTGGGCTTAGCTAGTTACTACTAAAATGGTCGTCAATGGCTGTGGGGGGCCTATACCACCAAGGATTTGTTGCCGCGATCGGTGATGTCAATGTACCGAGAAAAGCGATAATCTGTCAGATTTCGTCCTCGTTGAGATGTAGGGGTAAAATATCAAAATGTGGCCGATTGGGAGGAATTTATCCTCTTTCAGAAGGCGGTGATGATGGAGTTGTGCACTGTGGTGAAGACCTAGGACCATTAAATGCTTACAAATATAACCTAGTCTGCAATCCAAACAAGCAACTTCTACTTAATTATTACTATACAAGTGTCGTTCATCTTGCAGTGATCCGATAGCTAATCTAAGAGTTGACTGAGATAATCGGTCAACTCCGTTGAATAGTACAGTTCGTTAATTCAGCATCAAGAAAATCCGAATGCACTTTAATTTTACTTTTCGATATTTCTAATTTCATATTTGTCGTAATCTTCATATGAAAAATCAAGCACTAAACTATTATCTTTAACTGACTTAAAAAAAGAAGCTTCATCCTGTGAATATACGGACAATTCTCTATATGAAGAGTTTTTATTGTACCTAATCTCATATGGAAAGAACATCAATGCACCATCATCGGTCAAACACTCAAAATAATTTGCATACAAAACATTATCTATAACATCTCTAATAGGATCATAGGTTAATCCTGTAACAATATGTAGAAATATATTCTTCTTATGGTTAAAATAGACAGGATTTTTACCTCCCGTTTGTAAACAATAAACTCTTCGAATCGGTTCTCTATCTATGTCTAAAATGGTTTCCCACGGTGTTTGACACATTATTGAGTTGGGGAACCCAGGCTTACAATGATTACTATTTGGTTGGCAGGTGTCATCCAAGCCAAATATGTGGCCAAACTCATGTATCAATTTTCCTTGAAGATAGTATTCATTTACTTTTATCCTTTCAATAAGAACTGTTGATGTATATGGATTCGCATAGGTCCCCCTTTCATCAGAATAAACCACATTAAGATCTTCTTCACATGTTGTTCTATTTACAACTTTTACTTCAGGTACCGCGGAAACTAACCCCTCTAAGCTACTCAACCAAAGTATGACGGCTTTTTTTGATTTTTCATTGAATTCCTTTTTAACTGCGTCAGAAACATTCGAAGGCAAAGATAGACATAGGAGTAGTTCTTCTTTTTCCAAAAGCTTTACCCAGTTCATGTACAAATCTAGATCATACCGCTTAACATCTCCTCTAATACCACCGCCATCATAGCAACTATTTTTTCTTCCTTAAATAGCATTCCTTGAGCCAAACAAGATTCATATGTTTGATCGGTTTTGCCACATAACACTATTTGAAAAGTAAAAGTTATTAGAAGAAGTAATTTTTGCATAGAACAAAAACCTTCACAAAGTAGAAGATGAATGGGGCGATCATACTAATAAAATCGTAAGATTAAAAATGTCTTCCTCTCTAAATAAATTTTGAAATTTATGGACATCGAGCCCCCTGGATATCTCCCAGATTGCATTTCAAGAAATCGCTGCGCGTTCAGCACTTTTTTACTCATAATCTCACAAATAAAATTAACTTATTCCTATGTGGGGTGAACTCAACATAATCATAGAAGTGCTCACTTAATAGTCTAAAAACTAAAATTTTAAGCAAAGGAAAGGAGCTTATTTTTGCAGGAAGGGGATAAAATTAGAAGTGGGATAATGAGCTAATAACAACTTCTGAGCGGCAATATAGACCCTAACAACTTAATTTTGTTGAATTGAATATCGTCATTATTTAATCAGAACTGATGGAACAACTTTTCAGGTAGCTAAAGGTAGTTTGCTAATTTTATTTCAAAAAAACTGGTGACTAAGGTCTCTCCCAAGATTTTCCGATAAGTAATAATAACGAATATTAAATTATAAATAATGTAAAGGGGGACTATGGAATTAATTATTCCTATAGTTATCTTAGTGGCAGTTATAATTTTTCTTCTGTACTTCACAAAAGGCAAAACAACTAGCAATGGTAACCATGAGAATGCCAAAAGTGGGAATTACAGAGACGATAACAGTGGGTCGTGGGGAGGCGGTGCTTAACGTAAAGATTCTTCCCGTTACTCGGGAGTTTTTCCCGCAATACTAGTGAAGTATGTTTACTAAGGTAGTCAAGTCTCTGTTCTAGTCATTATCGTCTCGGCATCCATCAAGTCACGAGCAATTCTTATCCTTATTCTTTTAATTTGTATTGGATTACAAAATAAGCCTATGCGCTTGCCATTGAGGTAAGGCAGACGAAATACCTAAACAATATAGTCGAACAAAGTCATCGTTTGATTAGAAGGATGACAAGGTCAATGATGAGTTTTCAAAACTTTTGGCTGGCTGCAACTACCATTTCTGGAATTGAAATGGTTTACGTGCTTTATCGTGATTATATTGAAGTCCCGGGATAGACTCCCCAAGAGAGCTTTTGGCGCTCGCTCCCTTTAGGCCTAGTATTAAGAAGAACAGGCTAGAATCTGATATTGCTTACCTGGTTTTGGAAAAGTTTAAAGTTTTACAACAAGCCAAGCGTGATGGCATTAATCCTCAGACTGGTGAAATAGTGAAAATTCCTGCGCGGAAAGCTTCGGTGTTTCATTATGGGTAAAATTTGGATAAAATTCAATTCCTGTAACCTTTACCTTCCCTCAAGCGAAGTCAATAGTAGCGCTACAAGTCCTCACGAAACCATATCGGGACTTTTTTGGATACCGGTTTCACAAAACTATTGGCTCGCATTGTCATCAAACGACAATAAATTTTCGACTCCTCGAACAAAGGAAAGTATTATGGATATTACTGCAGTAGTTATTTCTGGATTAATCGGGACCCTAGGAATGTTCCTGCTTATGGAGCTAATTACCTTATCTGGCTTGGCGAACGCTGACATGGTTCGTGCACTTGGGAGCCTTATCACAAAGAAACAAGATGGCGCATTTAAGGTTGGCATCGGTATACACTTGGTATCGGGGGGGCTGTTCTCGGCATTGTATTGTTTTCTAATATCGATGATGCCCATTGAAACCCCAATGGTAGCAGCCTTTGCTGGTGCTTTTGGAGGCTTTGTCCATGGCTTTATCATTAGTTATTTTCTTGTCATCGAAATCTCTGGTCGGCATCCTGTTGAAGCTTATCGCAGAGCTGGTTTTGAAGTAGCGATTGCTCATATCGTGGGCCATATAGCCTTTGGTGCCATGGTTGGTTACGCATTCGGGGCACAAACAATGGCAGTTAAGGCCTCAAGTACTTCTGAATTTGGACTAAGTTTGGCGCAAATTTATGGTACTGTGGCTGGTCTTTTAGCCTTGATAGCTATGTTAGGTGTCTCAGTGAAGCGTTATTTGCATCATGATAAGTGAGAACATCTCGCGAAGAGGCCACATGGTATTGGCCTCTTAGGTTCATTTAGCATTCATTAATTATTTGTAAATATAGATACTTACATTTAATAACTCACTATCAGAGTGGTGGTTTTCATGGGAACCTTAGAGAAGCGTGAAAATGACCGTATGTATATGATATTATTAAAAAACTGTCTATTTTGTAGCGTTCTATCTATAAATGCACTCAAGCGAATCCCAAGGTTGTTCTCCGTGACTCGGGCCTAAAGAACCGAGATTGCGGCGAACCTTCGTTTAAAAGTATCAAGCTATTATCAACTACTACTGAAATAGATGGACATAAGTTATCAGATACGCTAAAGTATAAATGTGAGTCACCGATAAGTCTGTGATTCAGGAATTTCGAGTCTCTTGATCTAACCCAATTAAGCCGCTCTGATTTTCAATCGTCAACCGAGACGGTATTCTTGCCAAAAGATTTCGCCTCCATTATTCAAAAGGGCTTTTGTGACTTCCACTAAAAAGGGTCAGAAGTTCGATTTTTTATGCTCGTCTTACCTAAGCGAAGGTATAAGCTTTGGTTGGGGTGACAGCAAATTAATGCATATGGTCGCCGGTTTCTTTGGTAGAGGAAGTGAATGTCAAAGTCATTTGGACGAAATAGAGTATCTAAAAGTATCTACAAAATTTGATTTTCTAGAAAAACTGCCAGTAAAGTCTTCAAAATACCAATTGCCAAGGCTTCGTCACAAGAGGTTGGTGATAGCATCCCAATCAAAGCTACTGCTTCTTAGCAAGCTCAAGTTTTTGAAGGTACGATTCCAATATCGAGGGAGAATGAACATATGTAGGTAGATACTAATTACCTCATAAAACGGGGAAATTTTATTATATAATAACTTAGGTAAATTCTTTTGACTATACTTAGGTAAATTCTTTTGACTATAAATAATAAGGAAAAAAATATGTCAAAAAAACTATATGTAGGTGGACTTTCATACTCAACTACAGAAGATGAATTGCATAATCTTTTTGAAGATCAGGGAACCGTTCTTAGTGCAGTCGTTATTACAGATCGTGACTCCGGACGCAGTAAGGGTTTTGGATTTGTTGAAATGGCTTCTGAGCAAGAGGCATCGAATGCTATTGAGCAATTAAATGGCAAAAACGTCAGTGGTCGTAATATCATGGTAAACGAAGCTAGAGAGCGCGCTCCTAGAAGTGCTTCTACCTCTCGCTGGTAAATCTTTTTAAAATTGGTGGCCCTGACGACGGGCGCCAGTTTAATTTAATCAAGATAGAGCCATAAAAACCCCTTCTTTAGAAGCTCATGCTGGCAGGGGTTAAAAGGCACCCCCCCCTATATATTCTCCGTTTCATATTCTGCTGATTAATGCAGCTATATTTGAAGAAATTAAAGTGGTCTTAGCAGGTACCAAAAACGATGAGCGTTCTAGCAAGTTAGTATTGCTGTAGTGCAGGAGGGAACATGGAAAGATTTGAAGAGATTGGTAGCAATAACTGTCGCGATGGAGTAGCCAAAGATCGCGGTCTGAAAAACCTATGTAAAAAGAAGCTTTGTATCGTATCTTCAGACAAAAAGCTCATCTATGATTTGATGTTCGAAGCATCCCAAGCAAATGATTGCTATCAAGTAAAAATTCGCAAAGATGACCGGTTGAACGTGTTTTTTGGAGAGTGTACATTTACAAATGAGTCGTCAGCCGGTGATGCTTGGGCGAGGTATGAATCTCATCCAAGTGTTTGGGCAATAGTTCAGGATGACGAATTTTGCGATAAATTTAAGGATAAAGTTCGTCATTACTGAAAATTATATCTCGAGTATATTTCGTTTGATGGGGTTGCATCGCTTCTTAGCTTTCTGGTAACGGTATCCATTCATTTTCGTTGATTACTTTGGGGAAATTTCCTGCTTTCCAGTCCAACTTTGCTTGTTCGATTTTTTCTTGGGAACTAGAAACGTAATTCCACCAAATGTGCCGCTTTTCTGGAAAGCTTTGCCCACCAAAAACCATAAACTCGCTGCTATTACTTATAGATTTGAAGCTGATTGATGAACCTTTTCTAAAGGAAACTAGACTATAGCGCTCATAGGTATTACCCTCAATTTCTAGCCCCCCTTTTACAATATATACAGCCCCTTCTTCATCACTGGCCAGTTCATGATGAAACTTTCTACCCATCTTGGCCTTACCATTTAGGTAAAAAAGTTGTGAGTATGTGGGGATGGGGGATTCTTTTCCTTGAAACCTCCCTGCTATGAGTCTAAGCCAGATGTCATTTTTGTCTATTATTGGCAGCTCTTTTTCCTTGATATGAACAAAACTGGGATCGACATCCTCGTGCTCTTTGGGAAGAGCAACCCACAGTTGAATACCCTCCAGTGTCATGGCTTCACCATTGTCCCAGGCCTGGGCACGTTCGCTATGAGCGATCCCCTTTCCCGCTGTCATCCAATTAACTTCTCCTGGTCTAATTGCTTGTTCATTACCGAGACTGTCACGATGCATAATCTCCCCAGTGAATAAATAGGTGATCGTCGCAATGCCTATATGAGGATGAGCGCGAACCGTTAAGGTCTTGTCCCCAACTAGGGTTGAGGGCCCCATATGGTCCCAGAATATG
>JBNKNM010000096.1:0-19703 GCA_050293845.1 Pseudobacteriovorax sp.
TCCCTCACCAAAGGCTTGGCGTGACCATGATGGAAATCCGCCCTTTGTGTCCTAATCAGTGCCTAGGCTATTAGAAAAGCCATGGTGCAAAACAGGTCTTCACAAAGGAGGTTTTACCAGTCAAACCATCAAAACGAGTATGCTTGACACTTCGTCAGGCGACGAATTTAAAATCTTGTTTCTTTGTTAAGATTGCCCAAATGAGTCGAGCATTTTTATTAGCTAATGCGAGGGTTGCTCTATTGCTACCTCGACGCTGTTTCAGTTTATAAACCCAGGACTGAATACTATCTCCATTTTCAACAGCTCGATAAATAGTTGAGCGGCAACCATGAATAAGTTGTTTCCTCAAATAAGTATCTCCTCGCTTACTGATCCCAAGCTGCCTTTCTTTGCCTCCAGTAGAGTGCTGCTTTGGTACCAACCCTAGCCAGGCGGCAAAGTGACGCTTCGTGAAAATTCATTTTGCCTGTGAAAATAATCGCTGAAAAGGGGTAAAGCAAAAAGCGAAAGAAACGTAATGCCTATTATGATTGTATTTGTTGGTTTATGATGAAATCGAGTGACAATGGATTTTATGTAGATCTTAATGATGATGCAAAATTGATGTATTATGCTTTGCATGGTATCCGATAGTTTAGAATAATGAGCCGTATATACTTGGTTGCCCAAACAAAGCGGTAGCCCCCATTATAGACGTATGTTCTTGCAGATTTCCACGCATTATTCTTTGACCTATAAGCTGCACCTAAAAAGATGGCTTTACCAAAGATCAAGAAGCTTCTTCCAGGTTTTAAAATCCCCTCATCACAAGTCTTACAATAAGTTATCTTTGATCTTGATCGCTCTTAGCAAATGTTTTTCACTAAAAGAATAAAAAACTCCAAGGTATAGTGAAGATTGAATAAGTGAATCAGTGTCCTGTTTCGAAAGATTGGCACCAGAACAAAGATGTATTTTCGCACCCTAGCTGCTAAGTTTTTGAAAGGATATGAAGATGTATCGCGTTTCATGATTTATGTTTAGGATAAGAGAAAGGCTCTGACCGACACCAAAAACAAGTTTGTGAATAAGTCCATTAACAGGACCGTTCATAATAATAACGCCCTGGGAATACTCTGCGATATCTTAAAGTACAGAGCCAAATGTCTGGGGATAGGTAGCTCAAAAATTCGCTGAGAGGGGAACGACAAGAACTTGCTCAAGCTGTGGATACTTTCATAATGAAGGTATTGATATAATGAATTGCGTGAACTCTTGCTATACAGTGTCTACATATAATTTCCTTTTGAAAAGAAGATCTTTACACTGTTGTTGTGAAAAATACATGATGAACAATTCATTTCTTGTGAAGAAACATTTTTGAAACAAACCGAGCCAGCATAACAGAATTATAGAAAAACTTTGACTTCTTGGTATTTAAGACTGTAGAGTTCTTGCAACAAATTAAGTTTAAATAAATTTTTATAATGTTTCTCATGGTGTGCCGTATCGCAGCTAGTAGCGATAAAGATTAGTCTTTAAAAGACTCATATTATTATTACGAAGTTTATGAGTTGTAGCGATAATATGAATTTTTTTATGTTCTTAGGCGATTCCATTTGAACTGGGATAAACTTAATTTCTAGATTGTACGGTGCAATAGAAACTACGTGGGTTTCAATATGATCATAACTCGAAGATTGAATTTTGGCTTTAAACTATTGTTTGGGTTGTGCCTGGCAGTGATATATTTTTCACATGGATTACAAGCACAGTCTCCAATCAAAATCATGCCTCTTGGTGATTCCATAACGGGGTCTCCAGGTTGTTGGCGGGCTCTTCTCTGGAACTCTTTGCAGAACAGCGGGTATACGAATATTGATTTCGTTGGCACTCTTCCGCCGCAGGGCTGTAGTGTTGAGCATGACGGTGACAATGAAGGTCATGGCGGGTACTTAGCAACCAATGTGGCCCGGCAAAATCAGTTGGTAAATTGGTTGTCAGCAAGTAATCCCGATATAGTCATGATGCATTTTGGCACCAACGATGTTTGGAATGCTATAGCAACAAACCCTATATTGGATGCTTATTCCATCCTCGTACAGCAAATGCGTGATAACAATCCTCGCATGAAAATCATCGTGGCACAAATTATTCCTATGGACCCTGTCCGTTCCTGTTCAGACTGTGACCTTCGTGTGATTAATCTCAATAGGGCAATTCCCGCCTGGGCTGCCGAAATCAGTACACCTCAATCACCAGTTGTAGTGGTGGATCAGTGGACGGGATTTAATACTGACCAGGATACCTACGATGGTGTACATCCCAATGACTCTGGCATTGAAAAAATCTCTACTACTTGGTTTCCCGTTTTAACGAAATTGCTAGATAGCGATTCCAGTACGCCCCTACCACCTCGTGCTTTTGGACAAAATGTACGGATTTTGCTAAACCAAAACTTGGATATTACCCTTGCGGGATCAGATCCTGATGGGCAAATCGTTAGTTATCAGATTGTATCGCATCCAGTGAGTGGTAGTCTCAGGGGTGAGGGTCAGAACATGATATACATTCCTCACAACGATTTTGTAGGTATAGACTCATTTCAATTTACGGTTACAGATTCCGATGGGCTTACTTCGACACCTGCAACCGTTGAAATTGTAGTTGCTGCAGAGGAACTCCCTTGTACCATTGGATATAATATAACTAATGACTGGGGTAATGGTTATCAAGTAGACATGCAGATAACTAATAATAGTAACGCAACTATAAATGGCTATGAGTTAGTATGGAATCTAGGAATGGGAGAGAGCTTCGCAGAAGGGTGGAACGCCTCCTTTACTATAAACGGTACACAAGTTACCGCGGCAGTTTTTGCGGGGCGATGGAATGCTACAATACTCCCTAATGGTGGAAGGTCATCCTTTGGATTAATAGTGAATAAGTCTGATAGCTCAACGACAACTCCTACCACATTTGTTCTCAACGGAAAGGAGTGTGCCATCGAACCTTAGATTTTAACAAATTCTATTCAATCCAAGAGCTTTGTTGCAGCCCAAAAATTTTCCTGAAGTAGGTAAAATTTTAATCAATAGTTCTTGGAATCAAAATTCTTTGTTTAGTTATAAGGAATCAAAAATAACTCAATAACATGGAGGCAGTGATTATGTTTAACAAACCATTTTCAATTATTTTGCAATGTATGCGTCTACTCTCATGTTCCAGGTATCGGCAGCTTAAAAACTATTGTTCTCGCGTTGCTTTCTTAAGAATAGTCATTTTAACTTTACCTTTGGTGTGTTCAACCGAAGTTATGGCAGGATTCTCTGTATCTGGCACGCAGTTGCTAGACGGGAATGGTCAACCCTTTATAATCCGAGGAATTAATCATGCCCATACCTGGTATACGGGAGAAACTTCATCCTTTGTAAATATTGCCAATACCGGAGCGAATACGGTTCGCGTTGTTCTGAGTGATGGCCAACGTTGGGACCGTAATGATGCGGAAGACGTAGCCCATGTGATTTCGCTATGTAAGCAAAACAAGCTTATCTGTATGCTAGAAGTCCACGATGTAACTGGCTCTGGTGAGGAAAGTGCTGCAGGTACACTGGCTAATGCGGTGCAGTATTGGGTCAGTATTGCCAGTGCGCTACAGGGCGAAGAAGACTATGTACTCATCAATATCGCTAATGAGCCGATTGGCAATAACCAACCGGCCAGTGCTTGGATTGATCAGCATCGTGCTGCCATTACAGCCCTTCGCGATGCTGGCCTGACCCACACCCTAGTCATAGATGCTGCCAATTGGGGGCAAGACTGGGAAGAAATCATGCTCGCCAATGCTTCACAGGTAGCGTCCGCAGACATTCTAAGTAATACAATATTTAGTGTACATATGTACCAGGTATACGCTTATCCCAGTATAATTGAAAACTACATATCTACTTTTTTAAACACTCATAACTTACCGTTAATTATCGGTGAATTTGGTGCTGACCATCAGGGGGAGGATGTCGACGAGGATACTATAATGGCAGTGTCTGAAGAGTATGGCATTGGTTATATAGGCTGGTCTTGGTCGGGTAATGGGAGCTGCTGCACATCCCTAGATTTGGTTAATAGCTTTGATCCTGACAGTCTTTCCAGCTGGGGAGAGCGACTGATTCATGGTGCCGATGGTATCTCATCGACCTCAGTACGAGCATCCGTTTACGATGGTGGTGATGGTGGTGATGGTGGTGATGGTGGTGATGGTGGTGATGGTGGTGATGGTGAGAATGGAAATGCCAATTGCGAACATCTCATCATTGGCTCCTGGAATAGTGGTTTTCAAGGAGCGATTCGGATAACCAACAATTCTAATTCTACTATTAACGGTTGGAGCGTTACATGGAACTACACCGATGGCAGCGTACTGATCGATAGTTGGAATGCAAGTTTTTCTGGCAATAACCCCTATACGGCTAGTAATCTCAATTGGAATGCATCAATTGCTCCGGGACAATCGGTAGAGTTTGGCTTTATCGGCAGCGGGAATGGTGCCTCTTCAGCTGTAACTGGCAGTGTCTGTAGTCGATGATTATAAGGCATGGTGGGATCTGTGGCGAAACACTAACCTGCCCATGCCTACGTCCATTTGTCTTTATAGTTATAATCTTGCAAGAGAGTTCTTCTCCAACTACCAACCTCAAATATTAGAATCATATATAATTTGATCAGATACCACCGATCAGGGTAGGGACTGTCTTCTAGCTGGTATTATGTGACATATTTTTTAGCATATCTATCATAATTGTAGATACCCTCTATTATGACTAGGTATAGACCCTTCCTGTTAATCAATCGGATGAGGAAACTTCCTCTTTCTTTTTCGTATCGTTACGTATCATTCAAAACAAGTCGATCAAAGTAGAATGCACTACCGAGAAAGACTATCTTCTTTTTGTACCTGGTGATTGATTTAATTAAATCTCAAATTAAGGAGATACTTATGAAAAAGCTAGTTTTAGCTCTGTCGCTCTTAGGTTTTATGGGTAGCGCTTCCGCTTCAGTTAATGTACGTTTTGCTGGTGACTGCGCCGGTGGTCAATTTGACGCTCAGAACCTTGATGTTGAGTACTTTAATCTCAACCTCGATCTATTTGGTAGTGGTAAAGCAGAATGTGTTATCACAACAACAGTTCCTGCACGTCGTGGTTACTATGTTCTTGCTAGTGAGTTTTTAGCGCAAGGTCAAGCTGTTGATGTTCAGAATATCGCCTCGCTTTTCGTAAACCACAGGTTCAACGGTCAAATTATTCCTGGTAAAAGAGATACTGCTCGTATTGATAAAGACCTAACTGTAATCGACAGAGCATTTGCAAAGTCTCAATGTGGTAGAAGAGCTGTCATAAGAACAAAGATCACAGCTACAACAAACAGGGCTCAGTTCCTATTTGACCAAGCAACGTCAAATACTAAAAAGATTAGATACAAGTATCGTTATGTAAGATGTTAATTTATACATTGAGATACACACAAGTGGGACTCTTCAAGAGTTCCCTATTTGTATTGAGGGGGAGATATGAAGCTATCTGCGCATGTCTTATTTTTAATTTTGATATCGAACTTTAGGTTGAACACAATTTTAAAAGCAGAAGAAAGCGAAAACATTCCGTATCAATTTCACGCCGCAATATTGGGTGAGCATTGCTCTGATGATATAAGTTGGGAGTTCGGAGAGAGGACAACAATTGCTACTTTTAAAAACATTTCCTTAACTGTAAACCCTGAACAGAAAGTAGCCTTTTACCGTTGTAAAGTCATTTGGTCACCACTCATAGATTCTTTCCACACCCTACTTTCAGCACCTGTGGAAGTTGTCGGTACTTGGGAAAACTCAGAGTATGGCACTCTTGATATTCGCATAGGCCATAAACTTCTGGGATTAGGAGATGCTCCTCTTCTCGATCCATATGCACCTGATGGTTCTGGGGATTTCAGCCTTAGAAGCCATGTTCAAAATTTACACAATCAGGATTGCGAAAAAAAATCAAAATTGGTAACAACAATCAGAATTCTACTGAGGTATAATGAGCCAAGTGTTGAAGAAGCAACCTTGAAGCTGCCAAAGTTAGATTTAAAAAGTCTTATATTGCAAAATGGTGCTTTCCAGAATTGTGCAAAGTCACCTATTGAGAACTGAAAGGAATAATTTCAATGAAGCGGATTATAACAACTCTGGTTTTAGTCTTTTTAAGCGCACCACTATGGGCTCAAAGTAATATCAATGTATGGTTTTCAGGTTCGTGTAAAAATACTGGAAATTTTGATGTTCAACAGGGTGACATAGAGTTTTTTAACTTAAATCTAGATACCTTTGCCGATAGTCAAGTGAAAAGAAATACTTGTGTTATAAACGCTGAATTCTCTTCTCGAAATGGTTACTATTTAGATTTAAGCTGGGTTCAAGTTGAAGCATTGGGAAGTGTAGAAGAACAAGGCGGTGGTGCACTACTTTCTGTTGCTCACCGGACTAATAATAGTTGGTCAAATGAAGTTGACGATGTTACTAGAGAAGTAGGTGAGACACCTCTACTCGTTAAAATTAAAAATGTTGCTAAAGGAGTGTGCAATCATACCTTTAGATTTGATACGCGCATAGAATTAGCTGCAAAACTTGGCTTCGTTATCCAAGAGCAAGCGATTAACACCATCGGCTTGGGTTATGAATGGAAAGCGTGTAATTATAATCACAAAGTCTATAGATCAAAATATCATAACGGCTCAAACTGGGTTTCCGTAGACGTATTTTTTGACGGTACTTCGGGCTGGTTCAAAAATAACAACTTTACTGGTAAGTTCTATAATGTTCACCATAAGCCTGGAAAAGTTTATGGCTTATGGAATAACAGAGGCTCTAAGGGTTGGTTTGAGTTTAATTTTACTGGCACCAGTTCTTTTAAAGGGCGATGGGGCTATGGCAACAAAGTAGGCCACAATGTTGGCGGCAATTGGAATGGATGGCTTTAATTAGCTAACTGTGAATAGATATAAAAATTCATGTCGCAAGTAGCCTCCACGCTTGCGACGTTCTTTTTAATGATTGACTAGTAAAGTAGGTAAAAAACCGGCTTTTTATTGTGAAACGCGTACATAATCAACATACATGTAAAGAGGAAAGTCAGCCTTTTGGGGAGGAGTATTCCCTGTATAACTCCCTGCTAAGGCTATGTTTATTATAATATGGAAAGGCCGATGTAGTTCTTCTTTGTTGCTTGCTTCGATGTTTAAGCTATGAACCTGCCTATCGTCAATGAACCAGCGAATGTGCTTTGGATCCCACTCAATGGCATAAATATGGAAATAAGATACATCGCCTGCTTCAGCAGCATTGGAATAGCTGGCAATAGTATCCCCTGACCAAGGCTCAAGGGTTGTCCTAGTATCCCAAAAGGCATTTTGTGTTGTCGTTGTATCATTATTTGCATGTTCCATAATGTCAATTTCTCCACAGGAAGACCAGTTAGTAGCCATCGTATCGTAATGTTCCATGGCAACATTATAGGAGCTGGTGTAGCTATCATCACAGGCATCTCCCAACATCCAGAATGCGGGCCAAGATCCCATCGCCTTAGGCATGGCGATGCGTGCTTCGATTCTTCCATAAGTCCAGGACTTTTTACCTTGCGTGGTGATGCGCGCTGATCTTTGATACCATGACCTTCCCGCAATAATAGTGGGACTATCATAATAATCGGCGCGTATCACCAGGTTTCCATTTTGCAGATAGGCATTTTCGGGGCGGTACCATTCCCATTCCCCATTACCCCAACCAATAAATTGCCCAATATTATAACCATTGCCCACATGGTAGTTCCAGTTCTCAGGATTTGGTTGGCCAAATCCATCAAAGTGATCTTCCCATACAACTTTCTTTGCTGATTGTGCTAAGATATATTCTGAATTCATAAAAATACTAAGCGCTAAAAGGATAAGACGCTTCCTCATAATGGTCCCCTCAATTCTAATAAATTTAAATTTAGTAAAGGGAGTTATAAGGAAATTTGCAAGAGTGAAATCCTCATCATGATAGTAAGTATTTTTATATAATTGCTTTTCGGCAAAAACGTAAGAATCCATGAACTAGTTCTAAGTATTCATTTAGAGCCTTAAATGCGAGAATGAACCATTGGGCAATTTCACTTTATTTGGGGTTTTCCGTTGCAAAAATTTCAACACCTTTTTTAGCATGGAGTGGGTGTGTCCATGTCTTTTTGGATAGGTGAAATTTTCTATCGTGAGACCAAAAAAATTCCTCTGCTATTGGCCTTCATTTTGCTTAGTACTTATCTGTATTTTTGATGAAGGAGCAGAAAATTATGAGTGATGATAAAGATATTTCTTATACAGTCCCTCACCGTCCCCCCACCTGGAGTGAATCAGGTCATCGACTATGGCTGTATCCTGAGCGAAGAGAAGGACGATACTCTAAGGTCAGACGGCGCTGGGCCATAGGACTATTACTTATTTATTTTATCGTTCCTTTTATTGAGATTCAGGGGCACCCTTTACTGAGGTTTGATATCGAAGAGGGGATTATTTATGCTTTTACAGGAATATTTCGCTTTAATGATGGCCCTTATTTCATCTTTATTCTGTTATCCCTCGCGATGCTGTTTTTCTTCACTACTACGGTAAAAGGACGCTTTTGGTGTGGATATACTTGTCCCCAGACAGTGTTTCTAGAGTGGATCATTAGGCCCATTGAAGAACTTATAGAGGGAAAAGCCTCAAAACGTCGCAAATCCGACAAAAAAAATCCCAAAAAGTACTTAATGTTAGTTAAATACATAAAATTATTAATTTTTCTTGCAGTAGCTAGCATTATATCACACGCTTTCATGGCTTATTTTGTTGAGCCCTCTCACCTATGGTGGTGGATCTTGGGGAAATCTTCTGATCATTGGACTCCTTTCATTATCGTTAATGGCATGACCGCGTTATTATTCTTTGATTTCGCCTGGTTTAGAGAGCAGTTCTGCTCCGTTCTTTGCCCCTATATGCGCTTTCAAACAGTACTTATGGACGAAGACACCCCTGTGATTGCTTACGATATAAAAAGGGGGGAACCTCGTGGTAAGGGAGGCGATTGCATCGACTGCGATCTATGCATTAAAGTTTGTCCTACCGGTATTGATATCCGCGACGGTCTACAGTTGGAATGCATCCAGTGCGGACGCTGTGCCGATGCTTGCGATACAATCATGGCAAAGCAAAGTACTCCCCAAGGTCTGGTACGAACAGCCACAATGAATCAAATCCATGGTCGCACCACCAAAAAAACTCGCTATCGTCCTTATATCTATGGATCTGCTATGGTTGCAGTACTTAGCGCTCTCATCTTTACGTTTTCCCAGCGCGATGCGATATCTCTCACGTTTATTAGGCAGCCGGGACCCGCCTATAGTGAGTTCAATGATGGTCGTTACAGTAATTCTTTTCGTATGCGACTGGAGAACAATAAAAATGAAGTAGTTAAAGTCAATCTAGCTGTTAATAGTCCGTCTGGACTTGAAATTATCTGCCCGGGGTGCGAAACTCCTCTAGAGCCCTATGAGCAAAGGGTGTCGGTCATTGTTTTTGCTTTTAAAGGTCAAGCCTTGCAAGCCACCCATGTTGACTTTACTAATCAAGCAACAGGAAAAGCATATCGGCTCCCCTTGGTTTATCCGACAATGGAGGGGAAAGAACCATGAATCTATTGACTTGGAAGCATCAAGGTAATTTCGTCATTCGACTTGCTGGGGACTCGGGAGATGGGATTCAACTTATCGGCAAGCAGCTTGCCACACTTATGGCAAAACAAGGCTCATCAGTTTCAACCATAGCTGATTTTCCTGCCGAAATTAGAGCTCCTAAAGGTACCCTTGGTGGAGTCTCTGGATTCCAGCTATGTGTATCAGAAACCTCTGTTGTTTTAACATCTGGCGATCAAATCGATTTAATGGTTGCTCTTAATCCAGCATCCCTACAAAAACCTCTGAAAAAGCTAAAACCATCTGCTTTAATTATCATTGATAGCGATACTTTCACGGACAAAAATTTTGCAAAGTCAAATTTCACACCTGAAACTATTGATCAATGGCCTCACACTCAAATCATAAAACTACCGCTCACAAGCTTATGC
Organism: Pseudobacteriovorax sp.; assembly: GCA_050293845.1. Taxonomy (GTDB): domain Bacteria; phylum Bdellovibrionota_B; class Oligoflexia; order Oligoflexales; family Oligoflexaceae; genus DT-89. The sequence continues at coordinate 10,157 of JBNKNM010000096.1, forward strand.
CGTTCTGCATTAGAGGGTCTATCTCTTGCTAAAAAAGATATTGATCGCAGCCGTAATACCTTTCTTCTCGGATTTCTGGTTTACATCTTAGCTCTCTCTAAAAATCATGCTTCACAATGGATTTCGAGTAAATTTCTTAATACTGATATCCGGTATCGTAATACATTGGCTTTTGAAGCTGGTTGGTCTTATGCTCAACATCATTATAACTTGGAAGAAACTCCCAACGACTTTCAGGAAATGTCGTTGGGAAAGACTGCAGTACGCTATGTCACAGGCAATCAAGCGACGGCTTTAGGGCTGTTGGCTGCTGGGGTGCGTTCGCAAAGAGGGCTGTTTTTTGCAAGTTATCCTATCACGCCAGCTTCCGATATTTATCATGAACTAGCAAAATTTCGCCACCTCCCCCTTGTGACCCATCAAGCTGAAGATGAGATTGCGGCCATTGGCTCCGCTCTAGGAGCTTCCTATGGAGGTCGGTTGGGAGCTACAGCGAGTTCTGGCCCTGGTATGAGCTTAAAATCGGAATTTCTTGGGCTTGCTGTTATGGCTGAGTTACCTTTGGTTGTCGTCAACGTTCAACGCGCTGGTCCCTCCACAGGGATGCCCACAAAAACAGCTCAGGGAGACTTGATGCAAGCCCTGTTTGGCAGGCACGGAGATGCTCCCTTAGTTGTGGTGGCAGCTTCCTCTTCTCGGGATTGTTTCACCAAGGCATTTTGGGCTGCAAAGATAGCAATAAAATATATGTCTCCCGTTATAGTACTATCCGACAGCTACCTCGCAAACAGCTCGGAGGTATGGGAAATTCCCGATATTGCTGCTCTCGACAGCATTCCTGTTTGCCAAGAACCAGACCTTTCACAGCCATACTCACGTAATGCTAAAACGGGTGCCAGGCCCTGGATTACCCCCGGTATTGCTGGTGGTGAGCATACTATTGGTGGCTTGGAAAAACAGCCACAAACGGGTCAGGTCAGTTACCTTTCAGATGACCACCAGCGGATGACCCAAGAGCGTCGTCAAAAAATTGCGAATGTCGCGCAGGAGTATCCTCCGACTCCCATTTTTGGATCTAATCGCGGCAAAATGTTGCTTATCACTTGGGGTAGCAATTTCGGAGTCGGTCGGGAGTCCGTTCAAGAATTACAAAGCAGTGGGCAATTTTTATCGCACATACACCTGGAATATATTTGTCCTTTGCCCCAAGACTTAAAAGATATCGTACAAAACTTCGAGCATATATTAGTGGCTGAAAGCAATGATGGCCAACTAGTCGACTGGCTCGCGATGAACATTGACAGGAGCTTTATTAGCATCATCCAAAATACAGGAATGCCATTTACTACACGAGAGATGACAGCATTAATCCTTAGAAAAATGGAAGAGTTATGACAGCTAAACTTAAATTTAAAGATTATCTCGGAGCCACACAGCCCAAATGGTGCCCAGGATGTGGGAATCACGGTATATTAAAATCACTCGCCATGTCATGGGAAAGAATGGGGATCAGCAGGGAGAATTTAGTGCTGGTATCGGGAATTGGCTGTTCATCCCGCTTACCCTACTATGCTGCCGCCTATGGCTTCCACACTTTGCATGGCAGAGCTCCGACGGTTGCCACAGGGGTTAAGCTTGCCAAGCCCGACAGCTCAGTATGGATCATCTCAGGAGATGGCGATGCGATGGCCATTGGTGGCAATCACTTCCTGCATTTGCTGCGCCAAAATCCTAATGTGAATCTGGTTATTCTGAATAATGAAATCTATGGCCTCACTAAGGGGCAAGCATCCCCCACATCCCAAGCCGGGCAAATAACTAAGACGACTCCTTATGGCTTTCACAATAATTCTGCTAATATCGCTTCCCTAGCTATAGGAGCTGGCGCAAGTTTTTATTCGCGGACTATTGACACCCATATTGAGCATATGCAGAATCTTTTTCAAGAGGCTTATCATCATCATGGTGTGTCCATTGTTGAAATTATGGTGAACTGCATCATTTTTAATGATGAGGCATTCTCAGATATAGAAAATAGAAAAGAATATCATGATCACGTTGTTGAAGTTAAGGGTCAGGAGCCGTTGCTTTATGGCAAAGAGCGCGATCGTATGCTGCATCTCGATGCAAACATGAACTATCGTACCATCATGCGCGATGAAGTGAATCAAGAGCAATGGCAGGATGCTATCAAACAAAATTATCAAGATAGCAATCGTATGATGGCTTTCGCTTTAGCGCAACTTGGTCACACCGAAACGCCTTTCCCCATTGGGGTTCTTTACAGAGATGAAAAAAAGCAACTACAGACTTCTTGGTCTGATGATTACTCCACTGAGTCTCTTAAAATTGCACTGCGGGGAAATGATTACTGGATTAAAAAGGAGGCCTGACAACATGGCTTTAATGATAACCGATTTATGTACAAATTGTGGTAAATGCGAACCTGTCTGTCCCAATGATGCCATATTTGAGGGTGACGAAATCTATGAAATTGACCCTAACAAATGTCAAGAATGCGAGGGAGCATATGATGAGGCTCAGTGTGCTAGTGTTTGTCCTGTGGATTGCTGTGTCCCTCTGAAAGAGACTTAATCATTTAGGCTGGAGAAATAAGATTAAGAATATAATGTGGCTATCAAGCCACATTATATAAGAATTTATGGGAAAGACCTTTTTGAGATTATTTCACATCTTCAAAAAGATTATTATTTACGCAGTTTGACAAAATTGATTGCATTTTCTTGCTCTTGCAATAACTCTATCATGTCTTCATAATTGTTTCCAAGATGCCACCCATTGTTAACCATGCAATACTCGAATAAGTATGAATCAAACCTGTTTTCCAACTGCTTACCATTGAAAAATTTGTAATTTGCAAATTGAGAACATGCTGTATAATCGCTGCCGTATTTTAGGCGTTGCTGCTCATGGGAAAGTTCGTCGAATTCATCATTTAACGTCCAAGAAGTATCTTCTTTTTTAGTGGCACATCCCACTAAAGTCATGACAACCAAAACAACAGTATAAGTTTTCACTACAAGCTCCATTCACAACCAATGTCAACAATTTCAATCTAGCTGCTATGGAGAATGCAAACTGCTTACCAAGATAACTATCGAAAATCTCAACAACTATAATTTTCAAAGCCTTAACACCTGACTAAACTTTAATCATCGTCTAGTCAGGTGTTACTGCTTGTTATCACTAGAAATTTTTTATAAATTCCCTAGCTTATGCTCTTACTCTATAGGGGGCGGCCAAATAAAACGCCATGAAAATTCCAGATTAGGATATAGCTTGAAACACTGATCACTATAAGTATAACTGAGCCCCAAAAGGAGGAGGATTTATGGGGTCGATTTTTTGCTGTCTTCCAAAAAGAATGCAGTAAAAAGGATAGGCTCGATAAAAAGAAGGAGCCAAATAATAAAAGTGATCCTAAGTCTCCATTTATCAAAAGATGGGAACCACCCCATAACATGACCCCTAGCATCATAGGGTCTTTTAAATGGCTACGTACGTGATTCGGGAAGTAGGGAGCAAAGAGCAGGATGCTTGCCGGTAACATCAGCAATTTGGGGGTAACTCTGAGCCATAACGGGGGTGAAAAAATGCTGATTTGTGGAAAAATAGACTTACCATAGATAATCAGTCCGAAGCCTATTAAAGCAACCAGCGAGAACCCCAATTTGTAGAGGTTTTCTCCCCACTGTTGCATCATGACTGCCTTGACAGGGGTGGAAGGGATGACATGAATACCTAAAAATAACAGCAATCCAGCAATAAGTAACATCGATCACCTTCCTTGCAATATTGATTAAATAACGCCATGGCACATCCCGCGTAGGCGCTCTAGGATTCTTTTACTATCAACACGCAGTCCGTCGTGCTGGTATTCGTTGGTGCACCAAACCTTAAGACTCGGTACTATGTGCTTCACCTGTAGAGAGAACTCTCGTTCTACAGCAATATCATCTTCGTAAATAGCAGCAGCACAGGGAATTTGGCACTGTTTAAGTTTATCGATATCATAAAGTGCTGGCCAGTCGTTCTTTTCTGCCAGTATATGAGCTACTTCTTTAAAGGGTGAAAGCTTTGCGTACTCTTCAAACATAAAAGGATAGATAACCTCACCCGTGAAATAAAACGTTTCACTCTGGCAAGCGTCAAATTCGGGAAAATTTTGCCTCACCTTCCAGGCAGCCCACTGGCTCGCATTTTTCTGGCAATAGATGGATTCGTGGAGTATGGCATAAAGAGGATTATGCTCAAAGACAGAGGTCCCATTGTGCACCGCAAATAGAAACTTAAGGCTAGGCACCTGAAATCTTGCATCAGGAAAGGCCATTTCTAGTAAGTAATGCAGGGACTCCCATTGTGATCCTATTAAATGGCTACCCAATTGCTGGAACCTTGCCGGCGTTAACCTACTGCCATCAGGAAGCAAGACTCTATGATCTAAAAGAGATTTGACTATTTTTTTACATAATTCCTGATCCTGTGGAAACCTTTGAAAGTATTCTTTATTCTTCTGTAGAGTCCTCCTATGGGTCGCTTGGTAAACTTCTTGAGGTCCTTGTAAAATAGGTGGAACGCCTCCTGTAATCAGTGCTTCTTTGATACCTTCAGGATAAAAAGAAAGGTAGCTTAAGATGCAAAACCCTCCATAGGACTGACCCATAACACTCCACTGCTCAATGTTTAAAGAACTACGGATAAATTCAGCATCTGCTACAATTTGATCAGCGCGAAAGAAGGCAAGGTACTCAGCTAGTTCCTGAGCTTTATGATCGGTATAAAGAGAAAGGTCAAAAGGTGTACTTAGGCCTGTTCCTCTTTGGTCGAGAAGCAGTACGCGATAGTCTTCTGCTAATAATTCGATGAAGCCAGCAGACTTGGGTCGATGAGATTCAAAACCAGGTCCTCCCTGAAAATAGACGATCCAAGGAAGGTCACACCCCTTTTTTTTCAAGGAAACGACTTCTCTTGCAAAAACTTCAATTTTCGTGGAATTTTTTCTATGATGATCTAGGGGGACCTGAAATCGGTGATTCACGATCCGGTATCCTGGTATTTGATAATAGTTCAAGTTTAACTCCTCATCTACTGGTTATCAATCGGGAGGGAGCCTATCACGACGGCTCCACTTTTTCCTGTAGCTTCTGATCCCCCCCCCATGGTTGAGCGTGATGCTGAGCTAATGGTTTTTAGGGCTAGAGATAAGCTAAATTGACTTGTTGAGCTGCCTTTCTACCGCCTGCAAAAGATAAAATAATAATATATTAACTGACTATGTTCTAGGATCTATACTACGCTGTCGTTACAGGGCATTTATTTGCTCCCCTACTGGCGAAAACTCTTATCAAAGGCGTTAGGAGACTAGTTTAGCCATACACAGTAAACTCGGCGCCACCTTTTGCGTTGAAACTTTAGCTTCAAATTTCTCTGCTAAGTTCCTGTGCTTCTATTAATTACTGGCCGCGTTGTTCACGACATTGTTGCCGTAGCCTTCTGCGCTGCTACATATTCATCTGATAATTGTTGTACCCATTGCTGCACAGAAGCAATTTCTTTGATGGCCCCAATACCTTGGCCACAGCCCCAAATATCTTTCCAAGCCTTAAATTTTTTTTCTGCTGCTGTAAAATCCATCTGCGAAGGATCGCTAGCGGGAAGATGGTCGGGATCAAAACCGGCTTTCACAATTGAAGGGCGCAGGTAATTACCTGCGACTCCGGTAAAGAAGTTGGAGTATACAATATCCTCTGCTCCACACTCAACAATAGCAGTTTTATAATCTTGGTGAGCATTTGCTTCTTCTGTAGCGATAAAGGGGGAGCCTATATAGGCAAAATCGGCACCCATCACCTGTGCAGCTAAAATTCCACCACCAGTAGCAATAGAGCCTGCTAGGGCCAGAGGACCAGAGAACCATTCACGGATTTCCTGCACAAGTGAGAATGGAGAGATCGTACCAGCATGGCCTCCGGCTCCTGCTGCAACTGCTATTAAACCATCCGCACCTTTATCAATGGCTTTTTTGGCAAAAGTATTATTAATAACGTCATGCAGCACCATCCCACCGTAAGAATGAACCGCTTCGTATACTTCTTTTCTAGCTCCTAAGGAAGTAATGACGATGGGAACCTGGTGTTTTACAATAATCTCCATGTCCTGCTGCAATCGCTTATTTGAACGGTGGACAATCTGATTGACAGCAAATGGTGCTGACAACTGATCCGGATGCCCTTCGTCATAGATTTTGAGCTGTTCGGAAATCTCACTAAGCCATTCATCTAATAGTTCTGAAGGTCGAGCATTAAGAGCAGGAAAGGACCCCACGATCCCAGACTTACATTGAGCAACTACCAGTTTCGGGGTGGAAATGATAAACAGGGGAGCTCCCATAACAGGTAGCCTTAAACGGCTTTTAATGCCTTCCAGATTATTCATGGTCTCTATCCTCTTGCATCTAGAGTTATCCACGTCTGTGAAGACATTTCATGCCTTATACTCAATTTTCCATATCTGAGTTGCATCTTTCCTCCTTTGATCTTTACTACTACAAAGTATTTCCTATAGCATAAGAAAGCTACATTTTGTAGTTACGTTTCTTATGAGTCCTTAAGTTAGGAAAGGTCTACCTAAAGCTTGAATACTAAAATAAAAATTATCTTTCTTGATTTGGATGGTACAACCCTTGATACAAACCATCAGATAACTCAAATAACCCTTAAAGCCCTCGAAAGGGCGCACCATAAAAGCATTTATATAGTCTTTACAACGGGGCGTAGTTTTTTGGAAGTCGTACCTCTTTTGCAAGGTTTACACTTTCTGAAGCATTTACCTATATCCTATAATAACGGAAGTCTGATTCGCATGGGGTCTAAAAGACTACAACAAATCCCCCTGGTGCCTGAGGATGTTAAGGCACTGTTACCCCTCGCTAGAGAGCTTAAGCTGCATATTCGCTGCCAGGCAGACGAAGACATATATATCGAGAAACAAGATGATTTTTTTACCTCATACTCCTCGCGGCATGGCATGAATCCCATTTTAGTAGGTCAAATTGATTATGTTTTGGATCAACGAGCCCTCAAAGTGACTTTTGTTGGTAGTGCGGAAAGCTTGAAAACATTGCTTATTAATTTTCGCGTTGCCAGGGGGCAAAGTCGATTGGTGGTAAGCGGAGAGAGGGTAGCTGATATGACTCATATTAAGGCTTCGAAATTGACATCAGCACAATGGATTTGCAGGTATTTTGGTATTGATCATCAGATCAGAATTAAGTCATGGCGATTGGGGACCAAATGAATGACCTTGACCTCCTAGAGTGGGCTGGATTAGGTATAGCCATGGGTAACGGTCGCCGCGAATTAAAACAAATTGCTGATGACATCACTTTGGCTAATTCTGAAGACGGTGTGGCTCATGCCCTAAACAAGTACACTTGACAGCCTTCCCCCTGTAGTATTTCAAAGAATTCTAACAACGAAATTAAAAAGGAGGGAAATAGTTTCCCTCCATCTGATTTTTGATTACCAACTATTGCTAGTTAAGGGCTGGAGCAGGGTCAGCTTCAGGATCTGTAGGATCAGCTTCAGGATCTTCGATATCATCAATAACAAAGTCACCAGCATCTTCTTCTGAGAAAGTTATCTCCGCTGGTTCATCACTTTGAGCATAGCCATCACCGCTAAAGCAATCACCCATACCGGCTCCTCCGTCTTCTGAACCAATGGCTTCCTCATCGCAGGCATTATGTTTTGCAATTGTTGCGCTATCAGTGGCTGGTGTTACTTTAGTCCAAGTTGCTGTACTACAGTCAAAGCCGCTTGGTTTTGCAGGAGAAAAAGTGCTTTTAAGAACGGCAGGAACGTCACTGGCTTGGAGATATAAGGCACCATCAGCAGCGAACTTGCTATCGCTGCAGCCTACTAGATAGCTATCGCTGTCAACACAGGCTTGGGTTGAAAAATTATTACCTGCGCCGTCATAGCTATAGAATACGTTACCATTAGTATCATCGAAAATCCCGATTCCGGAATTTTTAAAAGTAAAGGGATCGCCTGCACCAAAATCCATAGTTCCGGTTTCTGAAATTGACACCTTAGTGGTGGTGCCATTTTCTCGCATGGCAAATTTTTGTGCAAAGGAAAACCCTGAGAAACCAAACTTCACTTCCATTTTGAGTGCTGATACATTCTCATCAGTATATTTAGTATCGTAGCCAATGGCACCCTTAAAGGTTCCCATAGTATCATCGCCTATGGCTATATTGATGATTCCCTTGCTAACCTGAACTGATTCACCATCCACTGTGATGGCTTTAGATCCTGTAACCTTAAAGCTTTGAGCTAAGGTCATACTATCTTCATCCTCGCCTTCACAAATGTATACAGCAATATTGTCACCATCGGTGTCATCAGCATAGATACCAATCATTGGGATAGAAAAATCTTCTTCACCGGTTCCAGCTGTGGGATCTTCACCACCTGTGGGATCTTCGCCTTCTGGAAACTCACCATCTTCTGGAAATTCTTCATCACCGCCAGGAGGTGTGGGACCTTGCAAATTATTGCCTTTAGCTGCTAACGCTGCTGCGGCATCCAAGTCGCTGAAATCTAGAATAACAGGAGTATTCCAAGGAATGTTACTACCCTCAGCTTCGATATGACATAGCATACTTGATGCCATAGAAATCTGCTGAACCAACTGCTTAGCACTTTCTCGCATTAAACAAGCTTCAATAGATTTAGAACCTGCTAAACGCAAAGAGCCCGAACTATCTTCCAAAGCATCAGGTAAGTCTAGTTGTAATGCACCTGATAGCCCTAACTGGGTTACATCGTTGGCTTCCACACTTCCCGTAGTCGTTCTCGTTATCGTTGAGCTATTGCTACCAGAATCGTCTGAAGACGTCCCACAAGAGACTATACTTAAGCTCAAAGTCACCATCGAAAAGATCATAGTAGTTTTCATAAATTTCCTCACCAAACATCCAAGACCTGTAACCAATCGGTGAAGAGTTTTAAAAGTTTAGAAAATTTGTAAGTATCTAAATTTTTAGAAATTTATGACGAATTTGTTTGGATTCACCACTTAACGCTACCCTGTATTTATTGATTTCATCCCGCAACTTTTCTCTAAGCCCTGCGAAATGTAAGATATTTAAGCTCTTACTCATTGCAGGCTACAATTGCTTGATTAGTTAAGGAATTGTGCAGAACGGTAAGGAATAAAGGAGGCCGCAAAAGATAGCTTTATACAAATCTTTGGTATGGGGGCTTGGGTCAAACTGATCTTGCTTTTCAATACGTTACCGCAACAGGGTCGAAAAGTTCCTTGATTCATCCATCGGATATGGTGCAAATAAATCATTTAAGGCATAATTTTTCTTACTATGCCGTTCACTCTAACGAAACATCAGTACCAAGGCCAAAGTGGTAAGAAATACTGCAGGATATCAGAGCAATGGACTGAGGCGGCATCCAAAGGTGTGATATTCTGTCTTAACATCTACTAACATACTGTATTTAAACAT
>JBNKNM010000097.1:0-6017 GCA_050293845.1 Pseudobacteriovorax sp.
TCTCCGCTTAAACCGCCGATAGGTACCAACAATCAAAAGGATTGGATATGGATTTACAAAGTAATTCCATAGATCCTCCAGCAATTCCCACATAAGCCGCTTGAAATAATTAAATGTCCACCTGATTTTAGTCTGAAATTCTTCCATACCTGACTTTTTAGCACACCTGTATCAAAAATACAAATATCTATGATATTAAAATGTTAGAGTTTCTCTCCAGCACAGCATTAATGGGTAATAGTTCGCTTATCGACCGTCTACAAAAGGAGTGTCGCCATTATCTGTAGTACATAAACAAAAATAATTTCCAACTGGTACTTCTTTACCAGAGGTTGGAATAATACAGAGATTATTAGCAAAACCTAAGAGTTGATATCCTGGTCGTTGATCTCCACCGGCGCAAACAAAAAAGGCATTATTGTTTCCTGACCAGGTACCAGCTTCGACTGCATCCAATGAGCCCAATGACGATGTTCCTTTTTCGCAAACATAAGGACATGACTCTCCAGCTCCTGCTTTTAGCCAAGCATTTGATGCAAAAGCTTGTGACGCAAGCGTCGCTCCGACTAGAAAACACAAAGAAAACAATTTCATATTACGTTCCTTTTGAATTTTAAAAAAAATGACATGGCTATTTAAGCCCCAACTAAAGAAAAGAGTCAACTTAAGTAGAGATATTGCATCTTTTTTTGGCTTTGGTGCAACAGATGGACAACGACGATGAAAGTTCAAATGAACCAGCTGTTTATGCTGCGATCCCGAAGATCTCTTCTATAAATTTAACTTGCTCCATATGAGAATCCTGGGACAGCGCTACCTGTCTCTTCCTAATCATGTGCATAGTCTCATATCCCCTGATCGTCTTATGGGCTGTCCAGAAGCCTTTAAATCCAAGTCCATGTCTGATGAGGCTCTTTATCCTCCGATGATCACATTCAACTCTATTATTAAGATACTTTACCTGCCGAAGCTGAGTTTCTTCGGGAAGATAGCCAGTTTTTTTTGCAGACTCTATAGCTGGAGGATATGAAGCATTCTTATCAACGTTGATGACTCGTGGGATTGTATTATGATCAGCGCCAAGAGCTTTTTTAAGAAACCTTGCAGCGGCAAGCTGATCCCTATGGGCTGAAAGATAAAATCAATAGTAGCGCCTTCCTTGTCGACTGCACGATAGAGGTACATCCACTGGCCTTTTACTTTGATATATGTCACATCGACTTTCCATGAGTCGCCTGTTTTCTTCAAGTGAGGCCTTGTCCTTTTATCAAGCTCGGGAGCATACTGATGAACCCATCTCATGGGAGTGGGATGGACCATTGAAAGTCCTCTTTCTGCCATCATTTCAATTAAATCCCGGTAGGTAAGGCCATACCCTAGATACCATCTGACGCACAAAAGAATGATTTCAGATTTAAACTTCTTGTATTTGAATGGGTTTTTTCTGGAAATCATGTCAGTATTACTTCATTTGGTTGAAATTCGTAGAATAACCTATCATCAAGTCGTCGGATTTGCACCAGTGCCCAAATGGTAACTGACTTAGTGCCTAAACCCCTTATCGAAAAGGCCATTAAAGAGATTTTTGCTGTTGAAAAAGCTGAATCGTAGGAGTGTGTTGTGAAAATAACGTTTCCCCAAAACTATGGCGTAAAAATGGTTTATATGGGTGACAATAAAGCTCAGTTGTCGACTCTGGAGGCGCCGTCCATTATAGTCGGGCCCCCTCCTCAGTTCATGGGTAGTGTGGAAACGTGGAGTCCAAAAGATTTGTTTCTGGCATCTATTAACTCGTGTCTGTTTACAACCTACTTTGCATTGGCAAAACGCCATGGGCTGGAGATTGAGTCATACAGCACTGATATTTCTGGGATTTTAGACAAGACGCGAGAGGGAATCGTTTTTCTGAAATCAAATTGGCTGGGACAATTAAGTCAAATGATGTAGAAATAGCAAAAGAAGTTTTAGCTCAGTCGCATAAGTATTGTATTATATCTAACGCCATTAAAGTGAAGGAACAGTTGGATTTCACATTTGAATAAGCGGGGGAGGGTAAGTATGAAAGATTTTGGAACACCTAAATATGGAATGACTCGCGATTTGGGTAAAATTGATATTGTAGAAGCCCGAAAGAAAGTAGAAAAAGCTTTGCAGGATCATGGCTTTGGTGTGTTGACAGAAATTGATGTTCGAGCGACTTTCAAGAAAAAATTAGATATTGAGCATACGCCCTATATCATTTTGGGTGCCTGTAACCCTAAATTAGCCCATATGGCTTTAAATGAAGAACCAGGCATAGGTTTACTTCTGCCCTGTAATGTTGTGCTTGCGCAAAATGCCGAAGGTGATGTGATTGTATCAGCCATTGAGCCAACGAAAATGTTCGAAGTTGTAGATCGTCCGGAAGTAGCTGGCCTTGCTGAGGAGGTTAAGGGTTTACTCACGAAAGCTTTAGCGCAGCTTCAGTAGGTATACCCGCGATCTTTCTGTAAAGGATCGCGGAAGCTCTCTTTTCTGTTGACCAGATAATTATCTGACCCGCCCTTCTTGCTCGTCAATTATAATGGGTAGCTTCCTCGTAGGGTCTACTCTGCAAATTTTAATTCTTGCAGAATATGTATTCTTTTTAATTTTACCGGCTTAGCCCCCTAAATGACTTGGACACTTTTCTCTCGAATATTTTTCAATACTATCCCAAGGTAGGTATCGGTGAAGAACTTAGTAACGCCGTATTTGAAAATTGCATCGAGAGTTCTACCAAGAACTACCGAGCTAAAATATTTTGGCTTGACGTCAGGCTCTAACAATTCTTTGAGGGCTACGTGAGAAAAAAATTTACCTCTTTTTTTGTACTATCGCAAATTCGGTAAAATTCTAAATGGCACTTTTTTACAGCAAACTGGCCAATGTCACGAGAATGTTCAATGAAGCCACTGAATTTAGCAAAAAATTACATACTTTAACCCATGCTGCTTCAAATCATCCATTTCCAGCAAATGGATCAAAAATAAATAGCCTAGGGTATTAAATGGCTCAAACCAGCAGATTTTAGGCTATTTTTTCAGCATATAATTCCATTTGATTTTGGAATCACTTTTGCAATTGTTCATCGTTAAGACCAAATTCTATTTGTAGGGTTAATCGGTTCTAGGAGAACTTTATGGGGATTCACTATAGCCACACTAACTTTAGTGAGGACGAGTTTAAAGAATTTAAAAAGAACCTTCGTAAGGAAACAGCAACACTGTTGCAGTTATATGAAAACAACTACTTTACAAGTCAGGAACGTATATTCGGTCTAGAGATCGAAACTTGGATTTTAGATGCTCAAGGGGACCCTGTAGCTGAAAATGATACCATCATTCAGGCTTGTCATCAGAAAGGATTAGTCCCGGAACTTTCACAATTCAATCTTGAGATCAATAGCTCCCCCTTATTATTGAAAGGAGCTTGTTTACGTGATCTGCACCAAGAGTTGCTTACCACTACAAAAGCCATTTCAGATCATATAGAGCCCCTAGGACGCAGAATTTTGCTGATCGGTAGTTACCCCCATTTGGAACACAAGCACCTAGGATTACAAACTATTTCCAAAGAACCACGATACCACCACCTCAATAAACAAATTATGAAACTAAAAAAAGGACGTCCATCACAAGTCATCATTGAAGGGCGGGATACTATCAATATATGCCATGAAGATGTCATGATGGAAGCAGCTGCGACCTCCTTGCAAATTCATTTGCAGGTTCCTCAGGATGAGTCTGTCACTTTTTATAATGCCAGTATTATTGCCTCTAGTATCATGGTTGGAGTCACAGCTAATACTCCCTTTCTGTTTGGTAAGAGCCTATGGGCAGAGTCACGAATTCCATTATTCGAGCAATCTTTAGCACTTCCCTGTTTTCATGATGTTCATGGTAAGACGATCGAAAGGGTTACATTTGGAACTGGTTATGCGCGTCACTCCCTGATGGAGTGTTTTTTGGAAAACTTAAATGGATTTCCAGTTCTCATACCAATCAAATTCACTCCTAGTGAATTTTTTGACCACCTCAGACTGCATAATGGAACCATCTGGAGATGGAACCGCCCTATACTTGGCAAAGATTTTCAAGGCCAAGCAGCTATGCGGGTGGAGCATCGGTGTCCCGCTGCCAGTCCTAGTATTACAGATCTTGTCTCTGATACTGCATTTTATCTTGGGCTTGTGCATGTCATTGCAGAAGAGCTCGCTAAAGGGAAAAGTCCCCCCGAGTTTTCTCTTGTTAGAGATGATTTTTACCGTATCGCCGAAAATGGACTCCAAGGCCCTATCCATTGGTTTGATGGACATTCAAAAAAGAGTTTAATTCTTTTCATTGAAAAGGAGCTGATTCCAAGAGCAATGGAGAAACTGAAAAACTTAGGGGTTGAGTCAAAGGATATTGATTATTATCTTGGAGATATAATGATTCATCGGGTCAAAACACAACAAAACGGCACCGAATGGCAGCGTGAAATGCGCAGAAAGGTCTCTTTTCAAGAAATGATTAATATTTATAGTCAAAATCAGAGTCGTGATATCCCTGTTTCACGATGGGAGATATAATGGAACTTAATATCCTAGAACATTGTCCCACCGCGCTGTTAAATACGGCTGCGGAAGATCTTTGGCAATTGTTACCAGGTCCGACTCTGATAAAATTACGAGGAAGAAATAATCCGCCACTGCTTGTATCTGTTTTGCTACATGGTAATGAAGTTTCAGGATGGTTAGCAGCCCGACAATTGCTGCAAAAATACTTATCCCAATCGGCTTCTTTACCTAGAACTTTATGGCTGTTCATAGGTAACATTGAAGCCGCCCGTCAAGGTATGAGGCATTTACCAGGGCAAAGGGACTTCAACAGAATCTGGGAGCTCGATGGAGATTCACAGCCTCTATTTGCGAAACAATTGCTAGAAATGATTCAATCAGAATCCGTTTTAGCCGTTATCGACGTCCATAATAATACAGGCAAAAATCCACATTATGCTTGTGTTTCCCAACTTGATCAAAAAACGTTGGCCGTTGCTTCTCAATTTTCACGACGCGTCATTTTTTTTGAAAAGCCGGTGAGCGCTCTTTCGGTCTGCTGTTCACAATTGGTTCCCGTGTCTCTAACCTTAGAGTGTGGACAATCAGGCAATCAAAGTATTGTTCACATAGCAAACGATTTTCTAGAGTCATGCCTCAAAATTCACTCTTGGGATAGTTTGCGCTTTCATACCCATGATGCTCAAATCTATGAAACGGCTATTCGTATCGAAATCGCACCAGATATAAAAATTGGCTCACTCGATGATGATCAGGCCGACCTCTGCCTGTATTCTAATCTTGAGGACTTGAACTTTGTCGAGCAAGATCCGGGCACACCTTTAGGTATTCTGAAAACGTTCCGTCACGATTGGTGTAGTATCATTGAACGCGGTCAGCATCTTAAGAATCAAAAATACATTGCTGTTCAACAAGGTGTTATTACCCTCACTGAAAAGTTAGTACCCGCCATGTTTACTCAAGATCCCCTTATCATTCACCAAGATTGTTTAGGCTACTTGATGCGACCTTCCAAGGTAAAAGCAGGAAAATTCTTCTAGGTTTCGAACGGGGTCCTATTAAAGTAACATAAATATGTCTCAGTAAGTTCAAGTTATCTAGATTTTTTCTTTAGACAAATGCCCTTATAGAGGGAGTATTCCGGCAATGCATGATAAAAAGAAGTCTCATCCCCATAAATGGGGAGATCCTTCTATTATAACAAAACTAATTGTTTTTTAAGGCTAATACAATGGCATCGATTTGTTCATTCGTGAGGTCACCGAATCTTTCATTCATTAGAGCAACGTCCTGAATGGCTCCCTTGATATCATCGGCGGTTTTTCCTCGTTTTGCAGATTTGTCGAGTTGTCCATGACATCCAGAACATTTTTGTGTATATAACTGAACTCCTAGCTCAAACTGCTCGTCAACTGGGTTTTCATCACCACCTTGATCA
>JBNKNM010000097.1:6117-19528 GCA_050293845.1 Pseudobacteriovorax sp.
TCATCACCTTGATCATCATCACCTTGATCATCATCACCTTGATCATCATCACCTTGATCATCATCACCTTGATCATCATCACCTTGATCATCGGTAGCATCTTCAGTTCCGTCTGGGGTTCCAGTGCCTAATTCCGCCTCGGGAGCCTCTTTAACATCCTTTGCATCATCAGAAGCCTTGCCGCATGAAACTAGTGCTAAAATCAACGTAACAAATAAAAACTTATGCATTTTTAATCCTCAAAATCCCTAAATAAAATCATCATAAATTAAGCCCCCAAAATAACGAACCAGGGGAGGGTTTTCACTACATTCCTACCTTTTTTTGCTTAAAAAGCGATATAAATTCTACAGAAATGTATGTAACTTATAGCTAAGCTGACTTAGTTAATTATAATAGGCTAGTCATTAGATCAGATCTCCAAAGTGGGCTAGCAAATGCATTGAGGCCAAAGAGAAATCCGCTCCATTATGGTATCCTTTTCCGTTATTAGATCTTTTGTCTTTAAAACTAAATTGACATATATAAATTGACTGCTAAGACAAATTATGTAATTTATATCGACTATAGAATAATGTCTATATGATATATCCATTTTTTACTCTTTACTTCCCATAAAGACACTTTTGATGGCTGTATTTATGGGAAGTGGCAAAGCCTTTTGGAGTAAGGGCACCAGTATCTGAAATCATGAGCATACGCAAACAAGCTCTGGTTATCTAAGCACCCCAGGAATCACCTCAGTTGCATATTTCTGATAGGCTGAATGCTGATGAGCATTCAGCACTACTGCTGCCGTATGAATTTGGTTTAAAGGGGTATAGGATGATCCACCGGCATTCGATACTTTTCTATGAATGGCACCCCCTCCTCCAGCCATAATTAAGGGAATATCATTACTGCTATGAGCATCTCCGTTACCCATATCAGTCACTTCACATACGATCGTACTATCGAGTACTCCAACATTTTTCAGTTTGTTGATTAAATATGCTGACAAGCCACTGAGGTGAGCGCGTGTTTCTCGAAAATGTGGATAGCTGGAATCTCCGTTATTACCACCGTGAATCGATTGATGATAGACATCCTTATAATTCAAGTAAGGAAATGAAAACTCCGCGGCTTCATTGCCGAATGCTATGGAACAGGATGCTGTAAGATTACAGCGTAAAGCTAACGCAATAATGTCGGATTGCAAGTGGGCTTGCTCTCTAAACTTTTCAAACCCCAGTGCGAACTTGTCTGGCGGTGAACCAACATTACAGGTCGATGATCCTCCGTTTAATCTTTTTTGCATGTCTTCGATTGCGGAAAGATGCGATTCCAATCGTTGCCGCTCATGGCTTCCCAGCTTGAGTTTTAAAGCATTCACGGCATCCAAGTGAGCATCAATAATATTTAGCCTAGGACTTCTAGTACCACCACCGCCAGATGCATTGCCAAACAACCGATCAAAAGCGTTAAAAGGATTATCTTCGAATGGAACTTCATGGCCGTTGTCTTTGGTTAAGCAGCCTTTTCCATTGCTATGCACTCCAAGGTTTACATAGGCAAAGGGGTGATTTTGGCTTAATATCCTCCCCATATTAACATCGAAGCTATCTCCTCCCCAGCTATTATTAATAATAGTTGGTATCACACCATGACCGGCACGATGATGCCCCATGTTTTTAAGAAAATTGCATTCGCTAGCAACAGTTTGATAGGGTTGTGACATTGGTTTCCAAGCAGTTAAGTTGCTATTTGGAAAAAACTGTTGAGGGATGCACCCATCAGGAATATATATTATAACGGATTTATTGGGTCTCGTTTGCTGGGCATCAGCAAGTCGCGAAATCATTGTACCCATGACCAGCGGTGAGGCCCGTAGTAAGCCTTGGCTGATACCTGCTGATCCTATAATTTTAAATAAGTCCCTACGACTTTTATCAAACACATTTTTATATCGCTTTTTCATACTTTGACCTTTTTTAAAGATGTTTCTCAAGTTGTTTCAGTCAATTTAATTTTGATTATTCAATATTCTGATTAACGTACCCAATTTTTTCGATATCTAACAGTTTCCAAAGTTCCCAAATTTACTAGTAATTCAAAGGGACTCTGGTGAACCATCGTGTCTGTCATCTGTTGAACGGTGCAGGCGTAGCCATCTCGTTCTCGTGAAGACAATTCTGGTCCTAAGGGATTTGTATTGTCAATACTGTCATGACCTACTCCCATCATATATCGAAATAGATTTTTTGAAACGCATGACTGCGCACTCGGTAAGTTAGCGAATAACGCTCCAAGTTCCCTTGTGCCGTAAAAGCTTATGGAGACATCCCGATCGCTTAAGTTTTCAGGAGCATAGAGTATGCCACTGGCATCGATGGTATTTCCCCGCAAATCAGCAAAACGTATTTTGCCTACGGTATTGAAATCTTCCATCCCAAATCCTAAAGGATTGATCCATTCTTGATGGCAATTCACGCAAGGTTGAGTGTCGGTTATGATAGCATACTTCATTCTGTTTGTTGTTCTAGGGTCCCTTAAAACTTCAGCATGCTTCTTGATCTGTTCCTCCCGTCCCTCAGCAATATTCCCGGGGGGGTTAGGTTGATTCTCGCACAGCATGCGGCGTCGGACACGAACAGAGCGTCTAATGGGGGAGGTTTCGATGCTTTCACCCCAACGTGACATAAAAGCACCATTGGCTAATATACCACCGCGATCGTTGACATTGACTCGTCTGAACTCATTCCCACTAATACCTGAAATGCCATAGTGTTCTGCTAAAGGAGCATTAAGATATGTCCAGCTTGCATTATATATAGAACCAAAATTCTCGTTTCTATTTAACATCACTTCAGCAAAGTTTTCACGAATTTCTTGCTTTAAGTGTGGGATCAGTTGTTGAAATTCAGGCCATTTCTCAGAGTCCTTCGGAGTGTTTTCCAGCTGGTCCGTACCTAACCAATTACCAACAAAATTACCCATTGTGCTCCGTGCTCGGGGACTATTGAGTAAGCGCCGTGCCTCTGCACGGATATTATTAGGGTTCCGTAACTCATTGTTTGCAGCTTTTTGAAGGGCGGTTGCATCTGGAGTCGAACCGGTAAGAGAAAAGCTTAACCAGGTAGCCATTTCATAAGAGGTTAATTCGTAGGCATTGAAGTCAATTTCTCCGTTGCTGCGATTCAATTCACCAATTTCATGACGATAGAGAAATTGAGGTGAAGATAGCATGCCTGCCAGAGCCAGCTGTAGACCTGCTTTTACGTCTCCATTAGTCAGAGTGCCATTGGCCATATTGGTATATATCTCCCTTTCCCGACTATTCAGCGTTCTTCGAAAAATCTTTGGTGCTGCCGTGTTTATAAACCTATTTGCACAATTTTGATCGAAGTTTTGACAATTTAATAGGGGAGAAAAGTTACGATCTGCCGACCAAGCTGCTACTTCTTCTGCAACGTTTAAATAGGCTTCATATGTTGCAACAACAATAGAAGTAAAAGTATTATTGGTGAAATAGCCAACTCTATTATCCGCTGATAGAGATTCAGAAACATTGTAATTAATACCAATTAGATCCCTAACTGAATTTTGATACTCGCTTTTTGTTAAAATTTTTAGCTGTCGAGCTCCATATTTAACCATACTGCAATCTTCAGGAAGTTCTTCTGCCCAAAAAGTATCTGCTATATAGTTTCCAACTCTTTCAGCACAGGTGGCATCGCAATTTTGGGGGTTACCAAAAGGCATTCTTTGTTCAATGATCTCTATCATTGCTGCTAGATCCCGTTTTGTATTAAGTGGGATATTTAAGACCCCACCACTAGCATCAAATCCATGGCAAGAAGCGCAGACTTTTGAAAAAATTTCTCCTCCCGTATAGCTTCCATTACCGTCAGCCAGAGGCATATTTTCTAATATGGAAAAATCATGGTAAGAGCTGCTATTTTGGAAAAACTGACCGAGATCTGGTCGCATATGCCCGTCTATGTGGTTAACTTGTGATAAGGTTTTTGAGGTTCTGAGGTCTTGATCTGCGAACGCGACCCCAAATGATTCTCCGATTGAAAACAGATAAACGCCTAGCCAGGCGAATAGATAAAACGCTTTCATTGATTTGATCCCCTTTAACATGTATAACAATCCGTTTTTCCGCACATAGAAAGCATTTTCTAGGTCAAAAAACGGTAAAAACTGTACTGACTTAATTAGTTTAAGTTTTTTCAAAATGGGCGTTACCTACAGGAAGAAAAAGTACCGAATTACCAAGTCAGGATTTATGCTATCAACTAAATTCGAATCGAATTTACATAAAGATAGATGCCCACAAGATATCATTGCAAATAATTCAATGATAGTATGTTTTCTACGCTGCGAACATATGATCCTCAATTTAGAAAATTTATTATAATTTAAGAGCATTTCCGTATTCACAAAAATTTAACTATAGAAGTATAGCAGTATTCGCAACTTCGCGATTTCCTTTCTGTACTGTTACTTCATGGTATTTAGCAGTCTCACAGTCTTCCCCTTTGGGTTTAAAAACTAGGATCGATATAAAGGCAAAAATTCTGAATGCGGTACTTAATTGTATCTTTTTCACTTTAAGAAACGTAAATTCTACTCTCTAAATCCTTCTATTAAAAACAGCTATGGTGAATCTTGAAAATCGTTTCTGCTCCGTGTTGCCGTGTTAAAAAAGATCATCATGAATCGCCTCTGGAAAACTATTCAATTGATTGTATTGATTACGATGGTCTCTTAGGAATGGACCTGATAGTAAGCCGAGTAGAACTCGGCTTTGTTCAATTATAAGGGGGGCTAGGCGTTTTGAAAAAGAAAATTAAACTGTCTTTGATTCCAACGTCCAGCAAAAAAATAACTAAAACATGACTACTTACCTTTTTAAAAGAAAAGGCTTGGTGCATTTTTTTTCAATTTTGATATTTGCACTTACAATAGTTATATAAATAGATGTTTCGTTTTTTTGAAGTCATCTCCTCCCTGAAAGTAAGTCAGACGAACAACACAACAGACCATAAGTCGGAAGGAATCGATTAATACTGCTCATCCTACCTTCAGATTCTGGTAGAAGTTGATCCTATTTAAGGAAACTTTCATAAGTTGCCTAATATTTGCTGATTCATGATGAACTATCAATAGGTGATATTGGTCAACAACTCATTAAAAATAATCTATTTGAAAGATTAAACTAATAAGAAACTTTATTGAAGGTTTTTTGGAAACTATTGGTAAATCATATCACACTAAATGGGATCATATTTTAACTCATTCCAGAATATTCAATTCTTATCCGGAATTACATATTAACGTAGCAAATGATTGCAAAAGCAGATGAATAACATTTTCTGTATGCTATCGAAGCTATCGAACAACTTTACAACGGAATGTCCAGTTTGATGGTTTTATTTTACTTATGTCTTGAAATCATGAATTTTATGATCCATATAGTCACAATAATCAGAATAGAAATCATGTTTTGAAAAATTTTAGTCAACACAAAGAAAGTCTGTATATGTCGCATATAAGGTGTCTTTGCAAAGCAAATAACCTTCTTGGAGAAGGTCCATTATGGGTAGAGGAAGAGAATGCCATAATATGGCTCGATATAATGTCAAAACATCTGCATTATTATAATATTGGTAATGGTAACCAAGAAAATTGGGAATTTGATACAGCTCTTACCAGTATTGCAAAGCGTCGATCAGGGGGCTATATTTGTACCAGCCACCACTTCGTCTGTGCTTTAAATCTAAGGAGTCATAAGCTAGAAAACTTGATGCAAATAGAACCTCATATTCCCAGCAATCGATTCAACGATGGTAAGGTAGATCATAAAGGGAGATATTGGGTGGGAACTATGGACCATGATGAACTTAGTCCAACAGGAAGCCTTTATCGCTTGGACTCAATTGGTTCGTATGCTCCAATGGATAATCATTATGTTATTACTAACGGCCCCGCTTTCAGTACCGATTACAAAACTCTTTACCACACTGACACCGTAAATCGTATCATATATAAATTTGATTTGCTTGAAGATGGATGCCTTCGTAATAAGCGACCTTTTATTAAGGTTCCGCATCATCTAGGCTATCCAGACGGTATGACCATTGATTGCGAGAACTGCCTCTGGGTATGCTTTTTTGGAGGCTGGAATATCTCTCGTTTTTCACCACAAGGTAAAATACTGGTCAGCATACCGTTACCAGTTGCCAACGTAACTAGTTGTACTTTTGGGGGAGAACAGTTAGATACGTTATTCATAACTACTGCCAGCAAAGGGTTACAGGAAGCCGACATGATGGCTCAGCCCTTGGCTGGAAGTTTATTTAGTTTTAATCCAGGAGTGAAAGGGTTGCCAACATCGGAATTTTTAGGCTAATTTTTTCCTGTAATATAAACTTGCTAACTAGAATGGCATCCATTTCATACCGGTCTTTTTGCTTGACTGAATAACAGTAATCTAGAAGAAGGAATGCAATTTTGTTTTTTACCAAATTTCTATAAAAAAATCTCTAGCTATTAAGTACCCTGACCAATATAGCACACAGATTTGAACTTTAAAGAAATTAATCTTCATATCTTTTTCGATTTTTGAGGAAAAGTTAGTTTTAATGAAGTATGCTCCAATCGGTTTTTGGCTTAAATAAAGTTTAGATATTGTACATTGGTAACACTTATACTGTTCAAATATAGTTTAATTGTTGTGCATTAATTTGCATAAGCTGTTCTTGTCAAAGGAATCGCAGCTGTCCGTTTTATCGGATATATATTACTTCAAAACTTTAATGTATAAATTTCAAAGGAGAAGGGACTATGAAAAGGATATTATGCCTTTTTTTTCTCACATCGAGCATTGCTTGGGGAGCTGGGAAACAAACTCAAATAAGGTTCGATGCCTACCCTGACTTCGACAGCCATCTTAAAAATGTCTTACCGACCTACCATGCAACACAAGATAAAGTGCATGTTGAATTTCTCATGAACAACCACGGCGATCATCATACAAAACTGACCAACAACCTAGCGACGGGCTCAGGAGCCGGTGATGTGGTTGCTGTAGATGTATCTCGATTAGGCGCGTTCATTAATGCAGGGGGGTTCGTCAACCTTGACCAGGCTCCCTATAATGCTCAATCATTAGCGAAACTTTTCCCCTCCTATGCTTGGAATCAGGGAAAAGGATCTGATGGTATCCAGTACGCAATTCCTGCTGACCTTGGCCCTGGAGTTATGTATTATCGCCGTGATCGTCTTAAAGATAGTGGCATGGTGATCGATCAGGTTATCAAGGATTGGGATAGTTTTTTAAATTGGGGCCGTGCCCTTAAGAAAAAAGGGTATGCTTTGATTGGTGATGCCAATGATATAGCCCTTCTCTTAGTATACACAGGAGTCAAGCCGGGTGAAGGTATCTTTTTCGATAAGAATGGTAAAAGCCTTCTTACTAGTAAACGCTTTGTTGATGCCGTAAATTTAGCCAAAAAAGTGCGACGCGAAGGGCTTGATCTAAACATCACTGCATGGACTAATGAGTGGTATGAAATTTTAAAAACAGGTAAGGTCGGATCACAATTATCTGGTGCCTGGCTGTTGGGACATTTGCAAAACTGGATAGCACCAAAAAGTGCTGGGAAATGGGGCGTTTCTCACCTACCCAATCATATTTACGGAAGTTGGGGTGGATCATTCTTCTGTATTACAAAGCAAAGCAAACACCCCAAAGAAGCTTGGGATTTTATTAATTTTATGATTAAACCTGATATTCAAATTAATGCTCTTAAGAAAATCGCGGCCTTTCCTGCAAGGGTCGACACCTATGACAATCCCATTTTTAGTGAGTCTATTGCCTTTTTAGATGGCCAGAAAGCTCGCAAGATTTTCGCTGATGTTGCTAATAAAATAACTCCCATTAAACCTTTTAAAGGTGATCAAATTGCTAAAACAATATTTGAAGATGCTTTAGAGGAAGCCGTTGACCAAGATAAAGACACCATGGAAGTTCTGAAAACTGCAAATAAAATGCTAGAAAGAAGAACCCGACGACTTTAGGAAGTTTGCATGAAAAGCAGTTTAGATAGTACTCTGAAGGCAAGGTCGGCCGATGATAACTTTCACCAGGGCGGTAGGCTGTCAAGATTTCTTCATAGTCTTGACCGTGCTAAGCTTAGCCACTGGTTCTTTTTGTCACCGTTCGTTATACTTTTAGGCATCTTTAGTATTTTTCCTATACTATTTTCGATATATTTGTCATTCCATAGCTGGAACCCTGTTCAAGGCTTAAATGCTATGGAGTTCATCGGTATAGAAAATTATACTTTTGCCCTAGAAGATCCATGGCTTTGGCGATCCTTAAAAAATACCTTTATCATGGCAATAGCATCGGGTTTGCCGCAACATCTGGTAGCTTTGCCACTCGCTTACCTTCTGGTTCAATGCCATAAGTGGGTTAGAGGTTTCGCAACATCGGCCTTCTTCTTCCCCTATATTATTTCAGGTGTCGTCGTCGCCCTCATCTTTTTTAATATGTATTCGCCGAGAACTGGAATTATTAACAAGGGGATAGCCAGTTTGGTCGATCTTCCTTTGATAGGAGGTATGTTCACTTCCATTGTTGCAGCTTTGCCTATTGCATGGCTGGAAGATATTAACTTCATCCAGTACTCTATTTCATTTGTTGTGTTTTGGAAATTTACAGGCTTTAATATTGTTATTTACTCTACTGGTCTTATGACGGTTCCTGAGGAATTATATGAAGCAGCAAAAATTGACGGTGCAAATATATGGCATAGGTTTAGGCACATCTCCTTACCACACCTGAGACCGTTTATTATTTTTGCAGCAACTTTATCTGTAATAGGTGGGCTTCAGCTCTTTGAGGAACCGTATATTTTAACTAAAGGAACAGGGGGACCCTCCCAATCTGGATTGACCATAGCTAACTATTTGATGCGCGTTGGTTGGGAATGGTTAGAAATGGGTCAAGCCTCTGCTATTGCATGGATACTTTTCGTAGTTATCGGCTGTTTCTCCATCATCAACTTCCTACTTCTAAGAGGTAAGAACTAAATGCAAAGCGTAGGTATCCTAGGATCACGAACCTGGCGAAGATTGACCCGATGGATGCTACATGGTGGCATCCTTTCACTAACTGCTATTACTATTTTTCCTTTTGTTTGGTCCATTTTGCTGTCTTCTCATAACCGGGAAACAATTTTTTCTAGTAAGATCCCTTTATATTGGGGATCTTACTTTGGCGTGAACTATGAGAAGTTAGTGTATCTGATTCCTTACTGGAAGGCCATGTACAACAGCGTACTCATATCCGTATTGGGTACAGCTGCTTCTTTACTATTTTGCTCCATGGCTGGCTACGCCTTCGCCTTGCAAAAATTTAAAATTAAAAAGATCCTATTTGCATTCATGATTGGTACTATGATGGTTCCCCCCGTTGTGAGTCTTGTGCCCTACTATCTTACCATCAAGTTTCTTGGACTTTTAAATACCCATTTATCGGTCTGGTTGCCATTTACGGCGGCTCCTTTTGGAATTTTTCTAGTTCGTCAGTTTATCATTCGTAGCGTTCCTGTTGACCTTATCGAAGCAGCAAAGCTAGATGGAGCTTCCGAAATAGATATTTTCTTTCGAATAGTTATTCCTCTTATCAAGCCTGCTTTAGCTACACTGGGAATCATACAATTCGTTTTTTTCTGGAATAATTTTTTAACACCACTAGTCGTACTCAGCGAGCAGGACAAGTTGGTCCTTCCCCTAGCTCTGCGTAGCCTCCAAAATCATCCTAATGCCCCTTGGGGAGCTGTAATGGTGGGTACGAGCCTAGCATTTTTTCCGGTATTACTGGTTTATTTTTTCTTCTCTCGAAAAATTATCGCTGGCCTAACTTCAGGGGCTGTGAAAGGATAAGCTATGCTTACTTTTGATAACAAATCGAAATTATTAAACAAAAAAGATTTTGTTTTTGGTGTTGCTACCTCATCGTTTCAGATAGAAGGAGGTCATGATAAAGGTGGTCGTACACCATCTATATGGGATGACTTTTGCTTGCAAGAGGGGAGAGTTAAAGGAGGTGACGATGGTCGTCAAGGTGTTAGGCACTATGATTTTTGGCAACAAGATCTGGACCTCATAAAAGAACTTCATTTCGATGCTTATCGTTTTTCCATCTCTTGGTCGCGAGTGATGTCCGAACGGGGAAAAGTAAATCAGCAAGGCATCGATTTTTATCATAAGCTAATCGATGGATTAAACCAAAGAGGTATCAAGCCATTCATAACCTTATATCACTGGGATCTTCCTTCATACTTAGAAAACCATGGCGGCTGGATCAATCGAGAAACATCTTATGAATTTGCTAACTATGCACAGCTAATTGCACAGCAATTTGGTGAAAAAGTTTCATCAATAGCAACCCACAATGAGCCACTTTGTGCAGCATTCTGTGGTTATCTTTGGGGAATCCATGCTCCTGGTTATAAAGACCGTCGTATGGCGTTTCAGGCAGCTCATCACCTTATGCTAGGTCATGGATTGGCTATGCAAAAATTACGAACATATGCCCCTAACGCTGAGAATGGAATCGTCATAAATTTCACTCCTGCATATGCAGCGAGTAATGATGAAAAAGACCAACTTGCATGCAAGCTAGCGGATGCAGAGCAAAATTTTTGGTTTACGGATGCTCTTTTCCGGTCCGAGTATCCCGAAGAACTTATCAAGGCAGTTCCCGATTCAAAACCCACGATATTTCCAGGTGACATGGAAATTATATCGCAACCTATCGATTTTTTAGGGGTGAATTTTTATTCGCGGCAGGTGGTAACAATGGGTGATGAGGGATACAAGTCTGTGAATACCGAAGGACCCAAAACTGATATTGGTTGGGAAGTATACCCTCAAGCTCTATATGATCTTTTCCAGGATAAACTGGCTCAAAGATATAGTCGCTTGCCCCCTCTTTACATTACCGAAAATGGGGCAGCATTTAATGATAGCCCTGATAACAAGGGGGTGACACATGATCAAAGGCGTATGGACTATTATCAGGAACATTTAAATCAAGTCGATAAGCTAATCACTAAAGGCTTCAATATCAAAGGCTACTTCTGCTGGAGTCTTTTAGACAACTTTGAATGGGCTGAGGGCTATTCTCAACGATTCGGTATGGTTTATGTTGACTATGAAACTTGGCAACGTATTCCAAAAGATAGCGCCCTCATGTTCCAGGACTTTTTAGCTAAACGTCAATGAGGACAGTAATGAACCTTGAGCTTCAAAACATAACGAAAAATTTCGGCTATACAAACATAATCCCTCCTCTAGATCTAACCATAAAGCAAGGGGAATTTATTGTTTTATTGGGTCCATCAGGTTGTGGAAAATCGACTATTTTAAGAATGATCGCTGGCTTGGAGGAGGTGACCAGTGGAGTAATTAAAATTAACGATAGGATTGTCAATGATTTACCGCCAAAAGATAGGGATTTGGCAATGGTCTTTCAATCCTACGCCCTATACCCTCACATGAATGTCAGAGAAAACATGTCTTTTGGGTTGAAAATGCGCTCTTTTTCAAAGGCAGAAATTCGTGAAAGAGTTGACAATGCAGCACGATTTTTGCACCTTGAGGAGCATTTGGATAAACTGCCATCAGCTCTATCTGGCGGCCAGAGACAAAGGGTTGCCATGGGGCGGGTTCTTGTGCGTCGCCCTAAAATTTTCCTCTTTGATGAACCTCTATCTAACCTTGATGCTAAGTTACGCATAGAACTACGCGGGGAAATTAAACGCTTACACCAAAAAGCCAAAGCAACCACAATATACGTAACCCACGATCAAGAAGAAGCCATGTCCTTAGCTGATCGTATTATCATTCTACGGAAAGGTATTATCGAGCAGGAGGGTACCCCGTTAGAAATATTTACGCGTCCCAAAAATACTTTTGTGGCTGAATTTTTAGGTTCTCCAAAAATTAATTTCATAAATAAAGATGTTGCATCTAGTCACATAGTAGCAGTAGGTGAACTTTCACTACCTGTGAAAGATATTGCGACTAGGCATGTAAAGGTGGGAATTAGGCCAGGAGATATATCTTTCTACCCTAAAGAGAACTGGGTTTTAGGAGGTAACTTTGAAGTTGATCGGGTTGAGTTACTAGGGGACTCAACCCTCGTTCATGGCTCATTGGAGCAGCAATCCATGACTATGCTCACCAATACTAAAAAAGTACCAGTGCAGGGGGCACACCCATGCTATATCAACCCTGCTAATATTGGGGTGTTTAACTCTGATTCAGGTTTGTTACTAAGCTAGTTTGTGTTGGTGTATATAACCAACAACCTTACCATTAACTCAAAGATCTGATGGTAAGGTTTTGCAGCATATAAAGTGAAGGATCGTATGTGATTTATAATAGGCTTTCTATAATTTTGTTGATTCTCATCCTCCGTTGCGGCAATTGCCCTACATCTAACTGCCAAGATGAGCTGAGTACCCCGTGCACATAGGCAAACTTTAACACGCGACTTTCACTTACCCCCAAATGTTCGGCATAAATCGCAGCAAGCATTTGGACCCTATCAGAACTCTCCACAAGCTCAGGTTGATCGTCAGGGTTGAAAAAAGAATTAGCGACGTCATAGGTTCTTTCAGCGAAAAAAGATTGTGGATCAATAGCTATCCAGCAATTACGGGAGCAGCTCTTTATGATATTACAATGATGAATATCACCATGTAAAAGTACCTTATTCCTTTCCGTTGCAATCAATTCTCGAGCTATTAAGGAAGCTTTTCTATAAATTTTCTCAGCATCCATCTGCTCAGCCCTAGTGAAAAGAGATCTACAGTGCCTTTTTAAATCATGGCAACTAGAAGGGATAGGGCCTGAATAGGAGTGAAGGAGATCCAATACATGACAGATTATCTTAGCGGCCTCCGTATCTCGATTGTTATGTACCATCATTGACAGTTTTTCGCCTTCGAGAAATTCCAGAAGTAATGCGTTTTTGTCGGCGCAGACCACTTTTACAGCGCCCCTACTATCAAAGCATTGCAAATAGTTTGCACTCATCCCTTCCCATTTTCGACCTTGGGGTTTCAGTAATTTTAAAATAGCCAATACACCGTGGTAATGGACTCTGAATACATGACTAGTTGCAGTTTCCACAATCTTAACTGGATTCTGCAATTGCCAATCCTTTAGGTATCTCTTAAGCAGCTTCAAGCTTTGCTGTCCTCATGATAAACGTATCTAGCGGTGTTTGAGCCAGTTTATAACACTCGTATTTCAGACTCGAAGGAGAATTCATCAAACTTCTCCAGGAAACCCGGTCTCTTTAGGGCCGGGAGGAATGGAGAAGCCCTGCGGCGAGCATCGAATC